>JAOPYB010000524.1 GCA_025964835.1 Nocardioides sp.
CCCCCGAGCCGCGCTCCACGAAGTGTGCGCTCTGCCATGAGCCACCTCCCAAAATGGTCTGATCCCCCGTTGACATGACTGAGACGAAGCACCACCCGAGTAATGACGTCGTACGACGTGTACCCAGATGCGTGAGGTCTCAATCTCCTCAACGGTAGTGGGGCGGTCACAATTCCATGAATCGCGGACGACTCGGGGTCGTGGGCGCGGTCACACCACCTGGGGAAGCGCGTTGCCGGCCTCCTCGATGCCCCGACGGGCATCGACGCGGGTCAGGAGCAGGCCGCCGACGAGGAAGAACACGATGAGGGCGAAGATCGCCGGCCGGTAGGAGTCGGTGACCTGGTGCACCACGCCGAACACGAGCGTGCCGAGCCAGCTCGTGCCCCGCTCGCACGCCTGGTAGAGCGAGAAGTACTCCGCCTCGCGGCCCCGCGGGATCAGCTGGCTGAAGAACGACCGGGACAGGGCCTGGGTGCCGCCGAGGACGACTCCGATGCCCACCGCCAGGATGAGGAACAGGGCGATGTTCTTCTCCGGGACGAAGTAGGCCACGACGACCACGACCATCCACATCACCAGGCCGCCGAGGATCACCGACCGGCTGCCGAACCGGCCGGCCAGCCGGCCGAAGAGCAGCGCGCCGACGAACGCGACGAACTGGACGAGCAGGATCGTCGCGATGAGCACGGAGGTGTCGAAGCCGAGCTGCTTGTCGCCGTAGATCGAGGCGGAGTAGATGACGGTCTGGATCCCGTCGTTGTAGAAGAGGTAGGCGACCAGGAAGGTCAGCGTCATCGGGTAGTGCTTCATCTCGCGCAGGGTCGCGAAGAGCTGTCCGAAGCTCTGCCGCACGAGTCCACCGGGCTCCCGCTCGACGGCGACCGGCGCCCGGTCACGGATGCCCCGGTAGGGGATGAACGTGAACGCCGCCCACCAGAGTGCCGCCGAGAGCAGGCTCAGCCGCACGGCCATGGCGGTGCCCAGGCCGAGCGAGTCGTGGAGCGTGACGACGGCGAGGTTGACGGCCAGCAGGATGCCGCCGCCGAGGTAGCCGCGCGCCCAGCCCCGCGACGAGACCCGGTCGCGTTCGTCGGGCTCGGCGATCTCGCACAGGATCGCGTCGTAGACCACCAGCGAGGAGCCGAGGCAGAGGTTGGCGGCGAAGAGGAGCACGACGCCGAGCTGCCAGTCGGTGCCGGTCACGAAGAACATCAGGGCCGCGAAGAAGCTGCCCGCCCAGGCGAAGCCGGCCATGATCGACGTCTTCTGCGCGGAGCGGTCGGCGGCGGCGCCCACGACCGGGAGCACGAGGGCCGAGAAGATCGTCGCGAGCGTGACGACGTAGAAGACGAGCGAGCCGGGGGAGACGCCGAGGCCGAGGACGTGCAGGTTGTCCGTGCACTTGAGGCCCTTGTCCTCGTCGGTGACGAAGCCGCAGGCGGCGCGCTCGGCGACCGAGGTGAGGTACGGCGCGAACAGCACCGTCCCGATGGTCGTCACGTAGGCGCTGTTGGCCCAGTCGTACCAGTACCAGGCCCGCTGCTCCCTGGCCCGGGCCAGGGGACGGAGATCGGCGATACCGGTGGGTTCCGTCATGACTCGTCCCTCCAGGGTCGCTGCGGCCGGTGGGCCATCCACTGGCCGCGCTCGGTGAGCACGGACCTGAGTATGTCGGTGCGGTCGGTGATGATGCCGTCGACGCCGCGGTCGAGGAGCTCGCGCATCTCGGCCTCGTCGTCGATGGTCCACACGTGCACGTGCGCCCCGGCGGCGTGTGCCCGTCTTACGAGCCCGGGGGTGACGAGCAGCAGCCCGCGCCGGTGCGGGACCTGCAGGGCGACGACCATGCCGCGGGTCAGCCACCTCGCGAGTCGGGCGCTCGGCACCAGGCGGAACGTCACGACCTCGAGGGGGTGCGCGCAGGTCGCGACCCGGCCGCCGGTGAGCCGCCGGAGCCGCTTGGTCCGGCGGGGCGAGAACGACCCGACGAGCACCCGGTCCCACGCGCCATGCTCGGCGATGAGGGCCACGAGCGCGTCGACGGAGGCCTCGGACTTCACGTCGATGTTGAAGCGCGCGTCCGGGAACGCGTCGAAGAGCTCGGCCAGCGTGGGCACCCGCTCGTGGCCGCCCACCAGGGCGCGCCGGACCTCGTCGTACGTCAGGTCCGCGATCGCGCCCCGACCGTCCGACACGCGGTCCAGGAGGTCGTCGTGGAAGGCCAGCAGCACCCCGTCGCTGGTCACCTGGACGTCGGTCTCGAGGTAGTGGTAGCCGAGTTCGGCCGAGGTCCGGAACGCGGACAGGGTGTTCTCGAGGCCCTCCATGCCGGGGTGGAACGCGCCGCCGCGGTGGGCCATGGCGAGCACCGAGCCGGGGGAGTGGAGCACCTCGTCGAGGTAGGGGAACCCGGTGCGAGGCGACGTCACTCCGGAAGTATCGCCGGGACCAGCCCGCGAACCACAGCATTTCGGCTCCGGGGGGACCGGCGCGCGTACCGGCGGGTCACCGTCGCGGAGCGGTAGCGTCGTGGGATGGAGACCCTGACCTGTCCTCGTTGCGGCGCCGAGATGGTCACCCGATCGCTGGGTGCCGACGGCGGGGTGAGCCAGTGCCCCGACGGGCCCGGCGTCTTCCTGGCCCGCGCCGACCTCGGGTCGCTCATCGAGGCCGAGGCCGACTGGCACCGCCACGCCAGCCAGGCGACCGCGCCGCTCCCGCGGATCACCGCCGACATGCAGGCGCCGCCGAGTGGCCGCACCCCCGCCCGGGCGTGGGTGGAGACCCTCTTCGGCTGACGGGCTGTCGTCGCTCGAGTAGCGAGCGCCAGCGAAGCCCTCGTCGGTCGAGTAGCGAGCGCCAGCGAGCGTATCGAGACCCGCCATCTGGTCTCGATACGCCGGTCGCGGGCTCGCAGGCTCGCTCGCGCGGCTACTCGACCTGGCTTCCGATCCTCGCAGGCTCGGACCGGTGGCTCAGATGTCGCGGAAGGGCTCGATGTTGGCGCCGAGGAGGTTGAGGCGCTCCGCGAGGTCCTCGTAGCCGCGGTGGATGACGTACGTCGAGCGGAGCACCGAGGTGCCCTTGGCCGCCAGCATCGCCAGCAGGATGACCACGGCCGGGCGCAGCGCCGGGGGGCAGACGATCTCGGTGCCGGTGAAGTGCGTCGGGCCCTCGATCATCACCCGGTGCGGGTCGAGCAGCTTGACCTGGCCGCCGAGCTTGTTGAGCTCGACGAGGTAGATCGCGCGGTTCTCGTAGACCCAGTCGTGGAGCAGGGTCTGGCCCTCGGCGACCGAGGCGATGACCGCGAAGAACGGCAGGTTGTCGATGTTGAGGCCCGGGAACGGCATCGGGTGGATCTTGTCGAGGGGGGCACGCAGCGTCGAGGCCTTGGTGGTGATGTCGACCAGCCGGGTCTCGCCGTTCAGGGCGTGGTACTCCTCGGAGCGGTCGTACTGGAAGCCCATCTCCTCGAGCAGCGCGAGCTCGATCTCGAGGAACTCGATCGGCACCCGGCGGATCGTGATCGAGGACTCGGTGACGATCGCGGCGGCCAGCAGCGACATCGCCTCGATGGGGTCCTCGCTCG
>JAOPYB010000043.1 GCA_025964835.1 Nocardioides sp.
GGGTCGCCGCAGCCGTACTCGTCGTACTGCAGCTCCATCAGGGCGGCCTTGGTCTCGACCGGGAGCCGGGGCACGACCCACGCGGTCGGGTCGGACTCCTTGAGGTGGTAGATCGAGCGCTGGCGCAGCAGCTCGAGGACCTGCTCGCGGCCGGCGTGGCGGTGGACGTACGCCGCCGTGGACGGCCCGTCGTCGGCTGCGACCATCTCGAAGAACGCCTCCGCGTCGAACGCACCGTCGGGCACCTCGACGTCGCGGCGCTCGCGGAGCCGGGCCTCGAAGTCGCGCTCGAGGTCGCGGCGGAGCCCGAGCAGGCCCGGGTGCCACTCGAGATCGTCGGAGACCTCCTTGAAGCCCCGGTAGTGCAGCTCGTAGAGGGCCCACAGCGCGATCTGGGCGTCGTCGTCACTCTCGGCGGTGAGGCCGGCGGGGAGGTCGTCCGCGCCGGTCCTCATCGCCTCGAAGAGGGCCGAGCTCAGCGCTCCACGCGCCTGGGGGATCAGCATGGCGGGGACGTACCCGGCCGACCGGTCCCCTAACCACTCGTCAGGGGTGACCCCGCTCGCTCAGAACTGCACCTGCGGCGCGACCTCCTGGCCGTCGGGAGCGTCGTAGAAGTCACGCTTGTGCACGTTGGCGACACCGGTGAGGAACATCCAGGGGATCGTCTGGGTCAGCTTGTTGAGCGAGGCGACCGCATCGTTGTAGTACTGGCGGGCGAACGAGATCTGGTTCTCGGTCTCCGCGAGCTGCTTCTGGAGCTCGAGGAAGTTCGTGTTCGCCTTGAGGTCCGGGTAGGCCTCGGCCACGGCGTTGACCCTGACCAGGGCCTGCTGGAGGGCGGCGTCGGCGGCGGCCTTGGCGGGCACGTCGTCGCCGGCCGCGGCGGCCTGGACCCCCGCCCGGGCCCGGGTGACCTCCTCGAAGACGCCCTTCTCGTGGGCGGCGTACCCCTTGACCGTCTCCACCAGGTTGGGGATCAGGTCGGCGCGGCGGGTCAGCTGGACGTCGATGCCGCCCAGTGCCTCCTGGGCGCCGATGTCGGAGGTACGCAGCTTGTTGAAGCCGGCGATGACGAAGCCCACGAGGGCGACGAGCACCACGATCACGATGATGGCGATGAGCATCTAGGAGTCCTTACTGCTGGGTCGGGTCTGGTTGATCATGCTGGATGTCGGGCCGGGTCACCAGGAGCCCACGCCTCCGCCGCCGCCTCCGCCACCGCCCGAGAAGCCCCCGCCACCGCCGGAGGACGACGACGACTGGGTGGCCTGGTAGGAGGAGACGGCGCTGTCCACGGTGGAGGAGAAGTCGTCGACCATCGAGCTGACGTAGCTCCCGGCCGCCGCGCCGGCGTAGGCGCCGCCGAAGTAGCTCGGCACCGGCGGCTCGGTCGCCATCTCCGTGCGGTACTTCGCCGCCCACTCGTCGGCGCAGCCGAGGGCGACCGCCCACGGGATGTACGCCGTGTAGAGGTCCTCGCGTCCGGAGAAGTCGAAGCGCTCCTTGCTGGAGTCGGTGGAGAGCACCCGGCGGAAGCCGCCGACCCGGGACCAGAGGTCGCGTCCCGACTTCGTGCGCTTCGTGCCCGACCCGGGGGCCATCAGGGAGGCACCGAAGACGGCGAACAGCCCGGGAACCAGCCCGAGCGCGGTCATCGAGACGGGGTTCCAGATCGCGACGGCCACCGCGGCGCCGAAGGCCACCAGGATCACGGTCGAGCCGAGGCCGCCCAGGCCGCTGGTCGCCATGTGGCCCTCACGGGTGGCCCAGTCGCGGGTGTCCTCCTCGAACGACGTGATCTCGCTGTTGAGCCGCTTGCCCGCCTCGACGTCCTTCGGGGCGGCCGTGAACGTGGTGCCGGGCCCACCGAGGAGGTGCGCGACCCCGCCGGTCACGGGGTCGAGCCCGGCCCAGCCGTCGGCGCCCGACTTGTCCGTGATCGACCAGCTGCCCTCGCGCTTGTCGAGGTCGATGGCGCCCTTCTCCGCGGCGTACATGAGGGTCGCGACGTAGGCCTCCTTGTCGATGGTCTCCCCGAAGATGTACGTCGCCTGCGCCGGGCCGATGCCCTCGGGCGGGGCATACGTCAACGGGAAGCCGGGCTCACGCTCCCACGAGCGGCGGCTCACGACGGCGCCGAGGACAGCCGCCGCCCCGGCGAGCAGGAGGACGAGGACCAGCAGCGGCAGGCTGGTGCCGAGGACCCGGTCGAAGCGGGCCGGCCAGGGAAGGCTCTGGCCGGCTGGAGGGGTCGCCAGGTCGAGGCCGGCCTTGATCGTGACGGGCGTGTGCGGCGCGAGGCTGCCGGTCGTCACGCGCAGCGTGTCTGTGCCATCGCCCGCGACGGTGCAGCCATCGGTCGCGCCGGTGCCGACCGCGCACCGGACGCCGGGCTGGGCGGCGACCGGCAGGTGGATGGTGAGGTCGGTGCTGTCGATCGTGGGCGCATCGGGGACGAGGTTCCAGTAGAGCTGGGTGCGCGCGCCTCCGGTGCCGGGCTCGAGCACCCCGTCGATCACGTAGTGGATCGCGTAGGTGTGCTCGCCCGTGTCGAGCGTCGTGCCGGCCGAGCCGATCTTCGCGACCGTGACCCGGCCGTGGTCCTCGGCGAGCATCTCGAACGGCTCGGGCTGACCGTCCCTCGTGACGGAGACGTCGTGCGGCGTACGACGGGCCGTGGCGGCGGACGGGTCGGCGCGGTCCCAGAACCGGAAGATGCCGTGCTTGCCGGACCTGATGAAGTCGACGACGAGCGTCTCGTCCACGGTCAGGTCGCCGTTGTCCGCCACCGCGAAGTCGGCGACGTACGACGAGACGGTGAACCCGTCGTCGACCGTGGTGTCGCCGCCGGAGTTCCAGGACGCGGCGGGGAGCAGGAGGATTGCTAGCAGCACGCCGAGGCCGAGGACGTACGCGACGAGGCGCTTCATGGAGCGGAGCCTAGGGGTACGGCGACCCGCGCCGTGCCCCAACGACCGAAACCGGTCAGTCCCGGCTGACCAGCCACCAGATCACGGCGATCACCGCCAGGACGGCGGCACCCTGCCTCCAGTAGGTCCGGGCCAGGATCGGGAGCACGGTCGCGCCGAGGTTGAGGGTGTCGCCCTCGGTGGCGTGCTTCGGCGCCGCCGTCACCGACTGCAGGGGCGGAGCGGGCCCAGCGACCGCTGGCGGGTCCGGGGCCCCCGGGTCATCCGAAGAGCCGGTGCCGCCCGTGGTGTCGGCCGGGGCGGGCGCCGCGGGAGCGGCCGGCTCCGGCCCTGACCCGCCGGAGTGCTCGGGGGCTCCTCCGGCGAGCCGGGTCTCGAGGCAGGCGACGAACTGGCCGAGGAGCTTGTCGGACACGTCCTGCATGACGCCGCGCCCGAACTGGGCCGGCTTGCCGGTGATCGCCAGGTCGGTGACGACCACGACGTCGGTGGAGCTGCCGGCATCGGCCATCGTGAGCGTGACCTTGGCACCCGCCGTACCGTTCCCGCGCTTGTCCTTGCCCTTGGCATCGACCACGAAGCGGTGGCTCGCCTCGTCCTTCTCCACGAAGGTGCCGGAGCCGTTGTAGACGAGGGCTATCGGGCCGAGCCTCACCTTGACCGAGCCCTGGAAGGAGTCGTCGTCGAACGACGAGACCGTGGCGCCGGGAAAGCACTCGGCGACCGAGGCGATGTCCTGGAAGTGGGCCCAGGTCTCGTCGACGGAGGTGGGGACGGTGAAGCGGTGCGTGAGGTCCATGCGCTCAGGCTCC
Source organism: Nocardioides sp. (assembly GCA_025964835.1). Classification (GTDB taxonomy): domain Bacteria; phylum Actinomycetota; class Actinomycetes; order Propionibacteriales; family Nocardioidaceae; genus Nocardioides. Next base: position 3,746 of record JAOPYB010000043.1, read on the forward strand.
CGTCGCGGCGAGCACGGCGCGACGCGTGAGAACGGTGGCGAGGTGGCTGCGGTACGCCGAGTCGCCGTTGAGGTCCGAGGGCGGGTTGGCGCCGTCGGCCGCCAGCGCCGCGGCCGCGCGCACGGCCTCGTCGGTGGCCGGCTGCCCGGCGAGGGCCGCCTCGACCGC
>JAOPYB010000305.1 GCA_025964835.1 Nocardioides sp.
GCACGGAAGCCCGCAGCCGCGGTGCGATCAAGCGCCGCGACACTGGACAGGAACCGGGACATCGCGCCACGGGGACGCACTTCTAGAGCTGTGCGCAGCGACTCGTCACCATACCCGGCCCGAATCATGTGATCGAGATAGAAGGCAAGAGCCTCTGCTTCGCCCGTGAGATCCGCTAGATCGACTAGACGACCAACCTTTGGCCTCCCCGTGCGAGCGCGGTTGTCGTCATGAACGTCGAGCATCGCCTGCTCGATGTCGACTGCCAGGACCGTCTCGAAGGCTCCGCCCGCGTTGACAAGGTCGAAACCCAAGGACAGACCCCCGCAGCCGCTGAAGAGATCAACCACGCGGAACGGCTCAACTGGCTGCGCCGGCTCGAGGTCGCCCCACGGCGGAAGAGCGGTCTCTTCGTTAGCCACCGCAGCCACAGTCGGCGTCGCAGCCTTTGGGCTATGGACTTCGCCTTGGAGCCACCGCCGATACTTCGCCGCACTGTCGCTCCGAACGTAGTCGCCGGCGAGGTGCTTTCGCAGCGTTCCTGTGCCAACGCCGATGGCGGCGGACGCCATCGCTTCGGTCAGCGCGTCGGCACCGATCTTGTGTCCGACTTGGATCATGAGCTCACGCAAGGGAAACCTCCGTATCTGGCGACCAGGATAGCGCCCGCTGAAGCCCACCTAGGACGACAGGCCGACAGAACCACCGGGTCTAGCCTCTGGGTGTGGCGAAGAGAACTGCGTCGTGGGCTTCGAGCCCCGCTGCTCGTGCGACCATGCGTGCCAATCGGGGCCGTGATACGGGCCCCGAGTTGGCGATCCGACGAGAGTTGCACGCTCGGGGACTCCGGTACTTCGTCAATCGTCGTCCCATCGCTTCCATCCGCCGGACGGCAGACATCGTCTTTCCCCGGCTTCGCGTAGCTGTCTTCGTTGATGGATGCTTCTGGCACGGGTGTCCCGATCACCACACTCCCGCCAAGACCAACGCCCGTTTCTGGGCTGACAAGGTTGCAAGCAACCGCCAACGCGACGAAGACACCAACCAGATGCTTGAGCGCGCAGGTTGGACGGTGGTGCGAATCTGGGAACACGCCGACGTTCTTGACGCCGCAAGCGAACTGCAGGACCTGGTGTTGTCGAGGCGTAGCCGAGGCGACTGACTGACTGCTTCCAACGAGATCCTGGCCAACATCCGCTGGCGACCCGCAATGCGTCGGCAACGGCCAACAGGCAGAGTTCGTGGGCGAACACAAACTCGGACATAGCCCCTCCGCAGTCCGATCATCGAGCGGCCGGAACGGGGAAGAAAACAACTCACATGAACGCGCCAACGCTTCTCCGTCGCGAGTGACAACTTTCCTGAACACGTCGCTACCCGGAGGAATCTGCACCATGCGATGGAGCATGCCTTTGATCACCGACATTCCCTCAAAGCGGTCAGCGATGACCAGCGATTCGATCGCGCGACCAACTACCCAGCTCACCCCGTAGGCGAACCAAGATCGCGGCTCGGTCACCGGCGACAGGCAGAGACACCGGCGTCGGCGTCGATGGATTTCGTCCAGCGCGATCAGCAGCCCCTTGAACTGGGTCGCCTTGTCGTTGTTCGCGCCCGTGCCGGGGCGAAGACGGGAGCGAGCGTCCCCTAGAGCACACAGGCGGAAGTCGGACGTCACACGATGACCATCGCGGTTCCAACCGTGCGGCGCGAGCGATGTCGTGCCTCCTGTGGACAAGCGTCGACGGCTGTTATCACCCTTCGGAATCCCCTCCGTCGCTTAGAGCGACACTGATGCCGCGTGTCCGCGACATCGCACCCGCTTCCCCCACCAATCCCCCACAGCCCCGCACGAGCCAGCAGGGGGTTGGGCCTAAAATGAAAAGAAACCGCAGGCTGACCTGCGGTTTCTCGTGGTGGAGCCTAGGGGACTCGAACCCCTAACCCCCTGCTTGCAAAGCAGGTGCGCTACCAATTGCGCCAAGGCCCCCCGGTGCGAGCTGGAGAGGGGGTCAGGCCTTGTCGACGTTGTCGGTGGCCTGCTGCCAGAGGGCCTGCTCGTTCTTGCCCTCGTCCAGCTTCTTCTTGGCGAGGACGGCGCCGGCCGCGGCGGCTGCTACGAGCAGGAACTTCTTCATGGCCGTCTCCTCAAGGGTGGGTGGTCGTGGGCCTAAGAGGACTTGAACCTCTGACCTCTTCCTTATCAGGGAAGCGCTCTAACCGTCTGAGCTATAGGCCCGGGAGGTGCACCCGTGCCAGATGGCCGGGTGGACCGAGAGGGAAGGCTACCCCATGCTCGGGAGCCCCCACAAAACGCGTCTGCGACCGCCTCAGTTGTCCTCGGCGAGCGTGACTTCGATGCCGCCGAGCAGGGCCGCGGAGAGGTTGTAGAGGAACGCGCCGAGGGTCGCGATGGCGGTGATCAGGATGACGTCGAGGACCGCGACGATCATGGTGAAGCCGAGGACGCGGGAGGTGCCGGCGTACTCCTGGATGTCGAAGTTCTTGCTGTCGTCGCCCCCGACGGCCTGCTGCACGATCGAGTTGATCGAGTCCCAGACGCCGGCCGCGCCGAGCACCGACCAGATGATCGCCACGGCGACCACGAGCACGATGCCCAGGGCGATCGAGAGCAGGAACGAGGTCTTCATCACCGACCAGGCGTCGACCTGGACCAGCCGCAACGAGGCCCGGCGCGTACGACGGGCAGAGCCCTGCGCGGGGCGGGTCGCCTTGACGGGCTTCGGGGCCTTGGCGGGAGCCGCGGACCGAGCCGGGCGCTCGGCCTTGACCTGGGCCTTCTCCGCCTTGGCCCGGGCCTTCTCCTGCGCCTTGTCCCGGGCCCTCGCCTGGGCGCGCTGCTCCTGGGCCTTGTCGGCCTGCTCCTTCTCCCAGGCCGCCTGCTTGGCGGCCTCGGCGCGCCGGTTGGCGGCCTTCTCCTCCTCCGCGAGCTCGGGGGGAGGAGGCGGGAGGATCGGCCCACCCAAGGTCCGCCGCGGGGCGAGGGAACCGTCGTCGGGACCGTCAGGCATCAGCTCTCGTCTCCAGGCTCGGGTTCGGTGTCGACATCGGTGTCGGGGTGCCCGCCGATGTCATCGTCGGACTCGATTGTTGCACCGTCCGCCACCTCGTCACCGGCGACAGGAGCAGCGGCCTCCTCGGCCGCACCCGCTTCGAGCACCGCTTCCTCGACGGCCTCCTCCACGGCGGCGTCCTTCTCCACGCTGCGCGCCACCACCGCGACGCTGTCGCCGTTCTTGGGCGTCACGAACTTCACGCCCATCGTGGAGCGGCCCGTGGGCCGGAACTGGTCGTTGATCGGGCTGCGCACGACCTGGCCGCCGGAGGTGATCGAGAGGATCTCGTCGCCCTCGACGACGATGAACGCGCCGACCAGGCCGCCGCGGTCCTCGTTGGCCAGCGACATCGCCTTGATCCCGAGGCCGCCGCGCGACTGCGTGCGGTAGTCCGAGATGCGGGTGCGCTTGGCGAAGCCGCCGTCGGTCATCGTGAAGACGTACTGCTCGACCACCGCGGACGACTCGGAGGCCTCTCCCTCGACGGCCTCCTCGGCCGCCACCTGCTCGGCGCGGATCACCGACATCGAGAGGACCGAGTCGCCGTCACGGAACTTCATCCCCTGGACGCCGCTGGTGGCCCGGCCCATCGGGCGCAGCTGGCCGTCGTCGGCGGTGAACCGGATCGCCTGGCCCTTGCGGGAGACCAGCAGGATGTCGTCGTCGGCGTTGACCAGCTCGGCGCCGATCAGCTCGTCGTCGTCCTCGCGGAAGTTGATCGCGATGACGCCGGCCTGGCGCGGGCTGTCGTAGTCGCCCAGCCGCGTCTTCTTGACCAGCCCGGCCCGGGTGGCCAGCACGAGGTAGGGCGCCTGGGCGTAGTCGCGGATCGCGAGCACCTGGGCGATGTCCTCGTCCGGCTGGAAGGACAGCAGGCCGGCCACGTGACCGCCCTTGGCGTCGCGGGAGGCCTCCGGCAGGTTGTAGGCCTTGGTCCGGTAGACGCGTCCGGCCGTGGTGAAGAACAGCAGCCAGTGGTGGTTGGTGGTCGCCATGAAGTGCTCGACCACGTCGTCGCCGCGCAGCGCCGCGCCGCGCACGCCCTTGCCGCCGCGCTTCTGGGTGCGGTACTGGCTGGCGAGGGTGCGCTTGGCGTAGCCGCCGCGGGTGATCGTGACGACGAGCTCCTCGTCGGGGATCAGGTCCTCCATGGAGAGGTCGCCGTCCGCGGCGATGATCTGGGTACGGCGCTCGTTGCCGTACTTCTCCACGATCGCGGCCAGCTCCTCGGAGATGATCTGCCGCTGGCGCTCCTCGCGGGCGAGAATGTCCTCCAGGTCGGCGATCTCCAGCTCGATCTCGGCCAGCTGGTCGATGATCTTCTGCCGCTCCAGGGCCGCCAGGCGGCGCAACTGCATGTCCAGGATGGCGTTGGCCTGGATCTCGTCGATCTCGAGCAGCTCGATCAGGCCCACACGCGCGTCGTCGACCTCCGGGGACCGACGGATCAGCGCGATCACCTCGTCGAGCGCATCGAGGGCCTTGACCAGGCCGCGCAGGACGTGGGCGCGGCGCTCGGCCTCGGCCAGCCGAAAGCGCGTACGCCGCTGGATGACCTCGATCTGGTGCGTCACCCAGCTCTTGATGAACTGGTCGATGGTCAGCGTGCGCGGCACGCCGTCGACCAGCGCGAGCATGTTGGCGCTGAAGTTGGTCTGCAGCTCGGTGTGCTTGAGCAGGTTGTTCAGCACCACGCGGGCCACGGCGTCGCGACGGAGCACGACGACCAGCCGCTGGCCGGTGCGGCCGGAGGAGTCGTCGCGCACGTCGGCGATGCCCTGGACCTTGCCACCGCGGACCAGGTCGGCGATCTTCTCGGCGAGGTTGTCCGGGTTGACCATGTAGGGCAGCTCGGTGATGTTCAGGCAGGTGCGGCCCTTGCTGTCCTCGTCGATCTCGATCACCGCGCGCTGGGTGACCGAGCCGCGGCCGGTGCGGTAGGCGGTCTCGATGCCCTCACGGCCGACGATCAGTGCGCCGTTGGGGAAGTCGGGGCCCTTGATCCGCTCGACGAGCGCGTCCTGCAGCTCCTCACGCGTGGCGTCGGGGTGCTCCAGGGCCCACTGCGCACCCTCGGCGACCTCGCGCAGGTTGTGCGGCGGGATGTTGGTGGCCATGCCCACCGCGATGCCGGCGGAGCCGTTGACCAGCAGGTTGGGGTAGCGCGACGGCAGCACCGTCGGCTCCTGCGAGCGCCCGTCGTAGTTGGCCTGGAAGTCGACGGTGTCCTGCTCGATGTCGCGGACCATCTCGAGCGCGAGCGGCGCCATCCGGCACTCGGTGTACCGCATCGCGGCGGCCGCGTCGTTGCCCGGCGAGCCGAAGTTGCCCTGGCCCTGCACCAGCGGCGCGCGCATCACCCAGGGCTGCGCCAGTCGCACCAAGGTGTCGTAGATCGCGGTGTCGCCGTGGGGGTGGTACTGGCCCATCACGTCGCCGACGACGCGCGAGCACTTGGAGAAGCCGCGGTCGGGGCGGTAGCCGCCGTCGTACATCGCGTAGAGCACGCGGCGGTGCACCGGCTTCAGGCCGTCGCGTACGTCGGGCAGCGCGCGCCCGACGATGACCGCCATCGCGTAGTCGATGTAGGCGCGCTGCATCGAGGTCTGCAGCTCGATCGGCTCGATCCGGCCGCCGGGGCCGGGCCCGATCGGGCCGCCGCTGTCGGTGGGGGTCTCAGTCACGGTGCGTCCTTCTGGTTGGTTCTGGCATCAGGTCCTGGCGGTGCAGGTCCTAGATGTCGAGGAAGCGGACGTCCTTGGCGTTGCGCTGGATGAAGCCGCGACGCTGGACGACGTCCTCGCCCATCAGCACGGAGAACACCTCGTCGGCCTGGGCCGCGTCGTCGAGGGTCACCTGCAGCATCAGCCGCTGCTCGGGGTTCATCGTGGTCTCCCACAGCTCGTCGGCGTTCATCTCGCCGAGGCCCTTGTAGCGCTGGACCGGGTTCTCCTTGGGCAGCTTCTTGCCCTGGGCGAGGCCGTCGGCCATCAGCGCGTCGCGCTCGGAGTCGGAGTAGACGAACTCGTGCTCGGCGGGCTTGTTCCAGCGCAGGCGGTAGAGCGGGGGCTGCGCCATGTAGACGAAGCCGCCCTCGATCAGCGGCCGCATGAACCGGAACAGCAGCGTGAGCAGCAGGGTGTTGATGTGGTGGCCGTCGACGTCGGCGTCGGCCATCAGCACGACCTTGTGGTAGCGCAGCTTGTCGACGTCGAACTCCTCGTGCACACCGGTGCCGAGCGCGGAGATGATCGACTGGACCTCGGTGTTGGCCAGCACCTTGTCGAGCCGGGCCTTCTCGACGTTGAGGATCTTGCCGCGGATCGGCAGGATCGCCTGGACCCGCGAGTCCCGGCCCTGGCGGGCGGAGCCGCCGGCCGAGTCACCCTCGACGATGAAGACCTCGCACTCCTCGGGGTTGGTCGACTGGCAGTCCGACAGCTTGCCGGGGAGCCCGCCACCGCCGAAGAGGTCCTTGCGGGAGCGCGCGAGGTCGCGCGCCTTGCGGGCGGCGACGCGGGCCTGCGCGGCGGCCTGGGCCTTGCGGACGATGTCCTTGCCCTCGGCGGGGTTCTTCTGGAACCAGTCGCCGAGCTGGTCGTTGACGATCCGCTGCACGAAGCCCTTGGCCTCGGTGTTGCCGAGCTTGGTCTTGGTCTGGCCCTCGAACTGGGGGTCGGCCAGCTTGATCGAGATGATCGCGGTGAGGCCCTCGCGGATGTCGTCACCCTTGACCCGGTCCTCGGCCTTCTTGATCAGGCCCCACTCCTCGCCCCAGTTGTTGACCAGGGTGGTCAGCGACGCGCGGAAGCCCTCTTCGTGGGTGCCGCCCTCGTGGGTGTTGATCGTGTTGGCGAAGGTGTGCACCGACTCGTTGTAGGTGGTGTTCCACTGCATCGCCAGCTCGAGGCTCATGTGGCTCTCGTGGCTCTCGGGCGTCTCGGCCTCGAAGTTGATCACCGTCGGGTTGGCGATCGTCTTGCGGCGGTTGAGGTGCTCGACGTAGTCGACGAGGCCCCGGTCGAACTTGAACCGGCGCTCCATCACCCCGCCGGGCGCGCTGCGGACGGCCTGGGCGCCCTCGCCACCGTCCTCGAGCTCGTCGGAGACGGTCTCGTCGTCGAGCGCCTCGGCGATCTCGGCGGCCGCGGGCCGCTCGTCGCGTACGACGATCTCCAGGCCCTTGTTGAGGAAGGCCATCTCCCGGAACCGGTTGCTGATCGTCTCGAAGGAGTAATTGGTGGTCTCGAAGATGTCGTCGTTGGCCCAGAACCGGGTCGTCGTACCGGTCTCCGTGGTCGCCTCGTGCTTCTCCAGCGGACCGGTGGGCACTCCCATCTCGAAGGCCTGGAACCAGCGGAAGCCGTCGCGCTTGATCTCGACCTCGACGCGCTTGGAGAGCGCGTTGACCACCGAGATGCCGACGCCGTGCAGGCCGCCGGAGACCTTGTAGCCGGAGCCGCCGAACTTGCCGCCGGCGTGCAGCACGGTCAGCACCACCGTCACGGCGGGCAGCTCCTGGCCCTGCGGGATGTCGACCGGGATGCCGCGGCCGTTGTCGGAGACCTGGACGGCTCCGTTGGCCAGCAGGGTCACCTCGACCCGGTCGCAGAAGCCCGCGAGTGCCTCGTCCACCGAGTTGTCCACGACCTCCCAGACCAGGTGGTGCAGCCCGCGCTCGCCGGTGGACCCGATGTACATGCCCGGGCGCTTGCGGACGGCCTCGAGGCCCTCGAGGACCTGGATGGCGCTCGCGTCGTAGTTGCCGGCCTCCACGGTCTGGCCCTGGAGGATGCTCGCCGAGACCACGTCGGGGGTCGACGGGTGCTCGGCCATGGCCTGTTCGGAGATCTCTGCGGTAGTCGCGTCGGAGGGGGAGGTGTCGATCGGCTCGTCGGCCACTAAGGCTTCCTCTTCTGCTGTGCGTCCCCACGGTGGTCCGGGGACGAGAACTGGGTGCGTGCCGCACCGTCCGTGCAACACAATGGCCGCCTCGCGGAAGGTCGGCGACCAAGGCTCAGTCTACCCGTCAGGGCGCCACAATCACGTCCCGCGTCCGGGGAATGTGGGGATCCTGCCCCAAAATCACCCCTCAGAGGCCCGGAACCGGCCCGGACAGGCCGTCCGAGGGGGTCCGCCTACTCCCCATACCGCCCCGTGGCCGTTGAGCGCCTCTCCTGGGCACCCCGCCCGGGAGCGCGCATCGGCGCTCAGCGGGAGAGCACGGTTCAGCCGTAGGTGTCTCGCGGACCGCGGCCCTTGACCCGGAGCCGGCCCTTCTTCCAGGACGGTCCCCGAGGTCCCTCGATGTCGATGACCTGCACCGTCCCCTCGCCGAGGACCTCGTTGAGCCGGCGTACGACGTCGGGGGCCAGGAGCTTCATCTGGGTGGCCCACGCCGTGGAGTCGGTGCGTACGACGAGCCGGCCGTCGGCGAACGACTCGGGCGTGACGTGCTGACCGACGTCGCGGCCCACGATGGCCTCCCAGCGGGAGAACACGCCGTGCACCCGGAGCTCGGTCTCCCAGCCCTGCTCGCTGACGAAGCGGCCCATCGTGGTGTCCATCGTCTGCGGGTCGCGGTCGTCGGGATGGGCGCCGCTGGAGCGCCCCTCGCGGGCGGTGCGCCACCGCCGGGCCGCGTCGGTGCGGGCCGGGCTGCTGCGGGTGGACTTCTTGGGCGTCTTCCCGGCCAGGCCCCGCGCGATCGAGCGGGCCAGGTCCAGCCCCGAGTCGTCGTGCTCCTCGGCCGGCGGGGGCTTCGGCACCTCCGGCTCCTCAGGCGTCAACGGGGGTCACCTCGCCGTTCGCCACGTCGAAGCGCCGGCCGCGCAGCCCCTCGGGGATGTCGTCGGGCACGGCCGCGGTCACCAGCACCTGCTCGGCACCCGCAACGAGGTCGGCCAGCTGGGCCCGGCGGCCGGTGTCCAGCTCGGCGAAGACGTCGTCGAGGATCAGCACCGGGTCGTCGCCGGTCGAGCGCAGCAGCTCGTAGGACGCGAGCCGCATCGCCAGGGCGAAGGACCACGACTCGCCGTGGCTGGCGTAGCCCTTCACGGGGAACTCGCCCAGAGAGCCGAGCAGGTCGTCGCGGTGCGGCCCGACCAGGGAGACGCCACGGTCGAGCTCGTCCTTCCGGCGACGCGCGATCTCGGCGAGCATCGCCTGCTCGAGGTCCGGCTCCTCGACGGACGACAGGTCGAAGCTGGGCTTGTAGCCGAGCACCGCGTCGTCGCGGCTCGCGCCGCGGGCGACGGCCTCGTAGGCCTTGCCGAGCAACGGGTTGAGGTCGTCGACCAGGCGGGTGCGGGAGCCCATGATCTCCGCGCCGAGCCGGGCCAGCCGCTCGTCCCAGACCTCCAGCGTCGAGAGCATCGTCTCCGCGGCCGCCCCACCGCGCACCCGGGCGGTCTTGAGCAGGGTGTTGCGCTGCTTGAGCACCCGGTCGTAGTCGGCGCGGGTGCCGGCGTACCTCGCGCCCTGGTGCAGCACCAGGAGGTCGTCGGCGAACCGGCGCCGCTCGGTCGGGTCGCCCTTGACCAGCGCCAGGTCGTCGGGTGCGAAGACCACGGTGCGCACCAGCCCGAGCAGCTCCCGGGCCCGCGGCAGCTGCGCCCGGTTGACCCGCGCCCGGTTGGACTTGCCGGGGTTGATCTCGACCTCGAGCACCGCGCGGCGCTCGTCGCGGACCACGGCCGCGCGCACGATCGCCTGGGACGCGCCCTGGCGGACCAGGGGCAGGTCGGCCGCCACCCGGTGCGAGCTCAGCCGTGAGAGGTAGTCGATCGCCTCGACGATGTTGGTCTTGCCCTGCCCGTTGCGCCCGACGAACGAGGTCACGCCCGGCTCCAGGTCGACCTCGAGAACGGGGTAGGACCGGAAGTCGTGCAGGGACAGGTGGGCGACGTACAAGCGGGTCGGAGCTCCTGACGGCTACTTGTCGGCCGGCGAGTCGACGTCGCTCGTGGTGGGCGGGGTGCCGGACGGGGTCGCCCCCGTGGTGGCGTGACCGCCGAAGCCCTTGCGCATCGCGGCGACCGCCTTCATCGCGGGGCTGTCGTCCTGGCGCGAGCTGAACCGCGCGAACAGGGACGCGGCGATCACGTGCATGGGGACGGCATTGTCGATAGCGGCCTCCACGGTCCAGCGGCCCTCGCCGGAGTCCTCGGCGTAGCCGCGGATCTCGTGCAGGTCGGAGTCCTCCTTGAGCGCTGCGACCAGGAGGTCGAGCAGCCAGGACCGGATCACCGTGCCCTCGCGCCAGGAGTCGAAGACCTCGGTCACGTTGTCGACGATGTCCATCGCCTCGAGGAGCTCCCAGCCCTCGGCGTAGGCCTGCATCATGGCGTACTCGATGCCGTTGTGAACCATCTTGGCGAAGTGCCCGGCGCCCGCGGACCGGCCGGCGTGCACCATCCCGGACTCACCCTCGGGCTTGAGCGCCTCGAAGGCGGGCATCACCTTCTCGACGTGCTCGTCGGCCCCGCCGTACATCAGCGCGTAGCCGTTCTTCAGGCCCCAGACGCCGCCGGAGACGCCGCAGTCGACGAAGCCGATGCCCTTCTCCTCGAGCATCGCGGAGTTGAGCTGGTCGTCGGTCCAGCGGGAGTTGCCTCCGTCGACGACGAGGTCACCCTCCCCGAGCAGGTCGCCGAGCTCCTGGATGGTCGCCTTGGTGGGGTCACCGGCCGGCACCATCACCCAGACCACCTTGGGGCTGGGGAGCTTCTCGACCAGCTCGGCGAGGTCCGCCACGTCGCTGATGTCAGGGTTGCGGTCGAAGCCGACGACCGTGTGACCGGCGTTGCGCAGGCGAGTGCGCATGTTGCCACCCATCTTCCCGAGACCGACGAGTCCGATGTCCATGCTGGGTGTCCTTTGCAAAAGGGTGGGTTGTCATCGTGCTGGCGACAGCACGGCGCTGTCCATCGTTGGTACCCGGAAAAGAGATCAGGACAGCAGTCGTCGCGGCATCAGCAGGTAGCGGAAGGCGGTGTCGGCCTCACCGTCGAGCGAGTCGACGCCCGAGAGCACGACGGGCTTCGAGGCCTGGGTGAAGGCCAGCTCCACGAAGGGCGACTCGATGGCGGTCAGGCCGTCCAGCAGGTAGGCCGGGTTGAACCCGGTGGTGATGTCGTCGCCGGTGACGTTGGCCTCCAGCGACTCACTCGCCATCGCCTCCTCGCCCGACCCCGCGTCCAGGGTCAGCACGCCGTCGGAGAACGCCAGCTGGACCGCGGTGTTGCGCTCGGCCACCAGGGAGACCCGCTTCACCGAGTCGACGAGGCCGGCCTTGTCGACGCGGGCCACGGTGAGGTGCTCGCTGGGGAACAGCGAGCGCACCTTGGGGAAGTCGCCGTCGAGCAGCCGGGTCGTCGTACGCCGGATGCCGCCGCCGGCGTTGCCCTCGAAGCCGATGATGCCCTCCCCGGCGCCACCCGCCGATCCGGTGGACAGCGCGATGGAGATCTCGCTGCCGCCGACGAGCGCCTTGGCCGTGTCCGCGAGCACCTTGGCCGGCACCAGGGCGGCGGAGTCGATGTCGGGAGCCGACGGGGACCAGGTCAGCTCGCGCTGGGAGAGGCGGAACCGGTCGGTGGCCAGCATCGCGATCGAGTCGCCGTCCAGCTCGAGGCGGACACCGGTCAGCACCGGCAGCATGTCGTCACGCCCGGCGGCGGTGACCGCCTGGGCCACGGCGTGGGAGAAGACCGAGCTGCTCACGGTGCCACGGGCCTCGGGCATCTGCGGCAGGGTGGGGTAGTCCTCCACCGGCATCGTCTGCAGGCTGAACCGCGCGGACCCGCAGGTCAGCGTGACCTTGGGGCCCTCGATGCTCATCTCCACGGGCTTGTTGGGGAGGCTGCGGCAGATGTCGGCGAGCAGCCGGCCGGAGACCAGGGCCCGGCCCTCCTCGCTCACGTCCGCGTTCAGCGTGGCCCGGGCCGAGGTCTCGTAGTCGAAGGTCGAGAGCTGCAGGCCGTCGGCACCCTCGAAGCTGCCCGCCTCGATCAGCAGGCCGGCGAGGACGGGGGCGCTGGGACGGATCGGGAGCGCACGGGCCGTCCAGGCAACGGCGTCGGCGAGGACGTCACGTTCGACGCGGAACTTCACGGATGGTTCCTCTCCATGTGGTGCAGGTGCGGGGGTGAGCATCCTGCCACGCGGCGCGCGCTCCACAGGCTTCCGTGCCCCCGAAGATTGCGCGACGAGGAATCAATTGGGAATTCAGCAGTAGTAGTAGGGGCGGTGGATTCTGTGGACAACCCCTGTTCGTGCAGGTCACGGGCTACAAGTTGTGCCGAGCGGCCTGTGGATCCCGGTGCGGCGAACCACACGTTCCTGTGGTTTCGAGCGGCCCCTGTGAGGCTCGTCCACCGGCTGTCCACATGCGGTCCTCCGGAAGTCCACCGGAATTCGACTCTCGAACCACATCTTGCAGCGTTGTAGTTCAAGGTCAGCTCTGCTTGGCCTGCTGCTTGATCCGGGTGGTGAGCTCGGTGACCTGGTGGAAGACGTTGCGACGCTCGGCGAGGTCCTTGCGGATGCGCCGGTCGGCGTTCATCACCGTGGTGTGGTCGCGGCCGCCGAACTGCTGGCCGATCTTGGGCAGCGAGAGCTCGGTGAGCTCGCGGCAGAGGTACATCGCGATCTGCCGGGCGGTGACCAGGGCGCGGGTGCGGCTCGGGCCGCACAGGTCCTCGATGCTGAACCCGAAGTAGGACGCGGTCTGGGCGATGATCAGCCCGGCGGTGACCTCGGGCTCACCGCCCTCGGGGATCAGGTCCTTGAGCACGATCTCAGCCAGGGTCATGTCGACCTCCTGCTGGTTGATGCTCGCGAAGGCGGTCACCCGGATCAGCGCGCCCTCGAGCTCGCGGATGTTGGTCTGGATCCGCGAGGCGATGAACTCCAGCACGTCGGCCGGGGCGGAGAGGCGGTCGGCAGCGGCCTTCTTGCGCAGGATCGCGATCCGCGTCTCCAGGTCGGGCGGCTGGACGTCGGTGAGCAGACCCCACTCGAAGCGGTTGCGCAGGCGGTCCTCGAGCTGGGTCAGGCGCTTGGGCGGGCGGTCGGAGCTGATCACGATCTGCTTGTTGGCGTTGTGCAGCGTGTTGAAGGTGTGGAAGAACTCCTCCTGCGTCTGCTGCTTGCCCTCGAGGAACTGGATGTCGTCGACCAGGAGCACGTCGACGTCGCGGTAGCGGCGCTGCAGGGCGGCGGTGTTGGCGTCCTTGATCGCGTTGATCACGTCGTTGGTGAACGCCTCCGAGGAGACGTAGCGGATCTTCGCCCCGGTCCACAGGTTGCGCACGTAGTGGCCGATGGCGTGCAGCAGGTGGGTCTTGCCCAACCCGGAGTCGCCGTAGACCAGCAGCGGGTTGTAGGCCTTGCCCGGGGCCTCGGCCACGGCCACCGCCGCGGCGTGGGCGAACCGGTTGCTGGACCCGATCACGAAGGTCTCGAAGGAGTAGCGCGGGTTCAGCGGGCTGTCCGGGATGCCGGTGGTCAGTGAGGCGCTCGACGTCCGTGTCGACATATCACTTTGTCGATGTGTCGGCTGGCGCAACGATGGCCGGACGTCGTGCGCCGGCGCACTCGGCGGGGAGGCGGCCATCGAGGCGCCCGGGTTGCCCTGGGCCGACAGCGCTCCACCGAACTGGGGAGCCGCGTCCAGCCCGGAGTCGTGGGCGGGTCCCGGCTCGATGGTGAGCCCCGGCTCGGCCGCCGGCTGCTGGGCGGGCGGGTCGACCTCCAGGGTCGGGTCCACGCTCACCGCCAGCCGGATGGGCTTGCCCAGGCGCTCGCTCAAGGTGTCCTCGATGCGGGTCCGCAGGCGTCCCTCGAGCTGGTTGCGGGTGAACTCGTTGGGCACGGCCACCACGGCGGTGCTCTCCGCGAGCATCAGCGGCTTGCTGGAGGTGAGCCAGACCCGCTGGTTGGGGGGCAGGCTGTCCACGATGCCCGGCCAGAGCACCTCGAGCTCACTGGCCTCGCTGGTGCCTGGGTTCTGTGTAGCGTCCACGCCGCGTCGCGCTCCCCTTCGATGGCTGTGCCGCGGTGGAGACCCCTCAGATCCGTGAGGGACCCAAGACTCCACACCTTTGTCCACAGGTTGTGCAATATCGAAGGATGTCCCAATTTGGGAAATCCAGCGACTTTCAGTGCCGACCGTCTGCCCCCCGGCGGTCCCACATGTTCGCGAGGACGGCCTCGTCGAGGAGGCCCGTGTCCGCGACATCCGCCAGCTGATCGCCCGCAGGGCCGATCGGTCGTGTGGGGCCGTCCGGGAGGGGCTGACGCTAACAACTCTGCGCCCTGTGGATCAACCGTTGTCCACAGGTCCTGGCCGGGATATCGCCAGGTTGCGGCGTGTCGGTGGAAAAGCCTGGGAGAGTGGGCTGTCAGGCTGCCCGGTTGGGCGCGCTGATCGCCGCGCCGGGCCGTCGTACGACTGAATTGACCCTGTCGCAGCGCAACGCGTACCGTTGGCAGGTCTGAACCGGCGTCGACCGGTGCCGCATGTCCATGACAGTCCGCATCTTGCGTGGGCGAGCGGTGCCAGTTGACCGAACAACTGGCGTGATCCGCACGACCCGACCCGGTGACCGGACTGTCCGCATTACCCCCTGAGTGGAGTGAGTACGTTGAGCAAGCGCACGTTCCAGCCGAACAACCGTCGTCGGCACAAGACCCACGGTTTCCGACTGCGGATGCGCACGCGCGCAGGCCGCGCGGTGCTCGCCTCCCGTCGTCGTAAGGGCCGCGACCGCCTCGCAGCCTGAGGCGTGAGCAGCCGGGCGTGCTTTCCCCCAGCAATCGCCTGACCTCACCCGTGCACTTCCGGGAGGTCGTGCGCCGTGGCCGGCGCTGCGGGGGACCCCTGATGGTGGTCCACCTGCTCGTGCCGTCGGCCGACCGCGCCCACCTGTCCCTCCCGCAGGCGCCACGGGTGGGGTTCGTCGTCTCCAAGGCGGTTGGTCCGGCCGTGGTCCGCAACCTGGTCAAGCGACGCCTGCGCCACCTGGCCCGGGAACGGACGGCCAGTCTTTCCCCGCGTGACATGCTCGTGGTCCGCGCTCTCCCGGCGGCCGCGGACGCGTCGTACGACGAGCTCGCCCGGGAGCTGGACCGGTGCCTCGCCAAGCTGGGGGTGGCCGCAGGAAACGCGGTGGACGTGGAGGTTCTCAGGTGAAGTTCCTGCTGATCGCCTTGTTGCGCGGATATCGGCTCGTGATCAGCCCGCTTTACGGCCAAGTGTGCCGCTATCACCCGACCTGCTCGGCGTACGCCCTGGAAGCGATCACCGTGCACGGCGCCCTCAAGGGAACCTGGCTCGCCGCCCGTAGGGTCGGGCGGTGCCACCCCTGGGCCTTGGGTGGACATGACCCTGTTCCTCCCCATCGTGAAATGACTCGAGGAGTCTGAGTGTCCTTCTTCACGGATATCGGCGGCTTCATCATGAAGCCGCTGTACTTCCTGATCAGCGCCGTCATGCTGGGCCTGCACCGGGTCTTCGGTGGCATCTTCGGCGACGCCTCGGGGGTGTCCTGGGCGCTGTCGATCATCGGGCTGACCATCGTCATCCGCGCGCTGCTGATCCCGCTGTTCGTCAAGCATATCAAGTCCAGCCGCAACATGCAGCTGCTCCAGCCGAAGGTCAAGGAGCTGCAGGCGAAGTACGGTCACGACCGGGAGCGTCTCGCCCAGGAGACGATGAACCTCTACCGGGAGACGAAGACCAACCCGTTCTCCTCGTGCCTGCCCCTGATCGTGCAGATGCCCATCTTCATCGGCCTGTTCCGGATCATCGACCAGGCTGCCAAGAACGGCTCCGGCCGCGGCCTGGTGACCGACGAGCAGGCGCGCGAGCTGCGTGACGCCACCATCTTCGGGTCGGTGAAGATCTCCGAGTCGTTCACCAATGCCCACGGCAACGTGACCGTGCAGATCTTCGCGGGCATCCTGGTGCTGGCGATGACGGCCACCACGTTCCTCACCCAGCGCCAGCTGATGAGCAAGAACATGCCGGCCGACGCGCTCAGCGGCCCCTACGCCCAGCAGCAAAAGCTGCTCCTCTACGTGCTTCCGGTCGTGTTCGCGGTGGGCGGCATCGCCTTCCCGATCGGCGTCCTCCTCTACTGGACGACCTCGAACCTGTGGACCATGGGCCAGCAGTTCTACGTGATCCGCAACAACCCGGCGCCGAACACCGAGGCCTTCCGGGCCAAGGTGGCCCGCGACGCCGAGAAGGCCAAGCGCAAGGGCCACTCGCCCAAGGAGTCCGCCGGCAGCACCGTGGTCGAGGACACCCCGGCCCCGCCGCCCAAGCCGGTGCAGCGCCAGCAGCCCAAGAAGATGACGCGCGACCAGCGCCGTCGCCAGCAGCAGCAACAGCAGGGCGGTAAGTCCGGCGGGCCCGCGAAGGACGCCGCGAACGACCCTCAGACCGATGACCAGTCGAACGACCCCCCGAGTGATCAGGGAGAAGACAAGTGAGTGAACCCGTGAACGAGCCCATCGAGTCCGACGTGCAGACCGACGAGACCACCTCCGGGGCGACGCCCGACGCCGCGCCCGAGGAGGCCGCCGCGGCGGCGGTGACCGACGACGCCGACGACGACGCCGACGCCGACGACGACACCGAGTCCGACGACCCTTCCGCTGAGTCCGACGACTCCGAGGGCCGCCCCGGCCGCCGGGAGCGCCTGGAGCAGGAGGGCGACATCGCGGCGGACTACCTCGAGGAGCTGCTCGAGATCACCGACCTGGACGGCGACCTGGACATGGACGTCGAGGGTGACCGGGCCACCGTGTCGATCGTCGGGGCGAACCTGCCCCAGCTGGTCGGTCCCCAGGGCGAGGTGCTGGAGGCCCTCCAGGAGCTGACCCGCCTGGCCGTCTACCGGGAGACCGGTGAGCGCTCGCGACTGATGCTCGACGTGAGCGGACACCGCGCAGCCCGTCGTACGGCGCTGGAGGTGCAGGCCACCGAGATCGTCGCCCAGGTCAAGGAGTCCGGCGAGCGCGCCTCCCTGGAGCCGATGTCGCCGTTCGAGCGCAAGGTCGTGCACGACGTCGTCGCCGCGGCCGGTCTGAAGTCCGAGTCCGAGGGCACCGAGCCCCGCCGCTACGTGGTGGTGCTGCCCGGGTGAGCAACTCGGTCTGATCTAATTCGCTCGATGAGCGACGATGTTTCACGTGAAACGCCCCCCGCGCCGATCAGTGCGCAGGGGGTGTTTGCGTCTGCCCTCCCCCTGGCCGAGCAGTACGCCGACCTGCTGGCGGGCGAGGCCACGGTTCGCGGGCTGATCGGTCCCCGGGAAGTCCCCCGGCTCTGGGAGAGGCACCTGCTCAACTGCGCCGTGATCACCGATCTGATGGCCCTGGACAGCACCGTGTGCGACATCGGCAGCGGCGCCGGGCTCCCAGGAATCGTCCTCGCGATCCGGCGCCCCGACCTCCAGGTGACATTGGTGGAGCCTTTGCTGCGTCGCACCACGTTTCTGGACCTCGCTGTGTCCACAATGGGACTGGCCAACGTGCGCGTCCATCGAGGACGGGCCGAAGAGCTGCACGGGAAATCGAGTTGGGCGGGAGGGTTCGATGTGGTGACGTCACGAGCGGTGGCTCCCCTGGACCGGCTTGCCGGCTGGTCTCTCCCGCTGGTCCGCCAGGGCGGGCTCTTCCTGGCCATGAAGGGCTCCTCGGCGCCCGAGGAGGTCGAGTCGGCAGCGGCGACGATCCGCCGGTACGGCGGGGTGGACCCCCGGGTCGCCAGCGTCGGCGCCGAGTGGGTGACGCCCCCGGTGACCGTGGTCAGCGTCGGGAAAGCGGGTCAAAAGCGATGAACAGACACTCCGGGATCACGTCATGAGCACGGCGCTGGACCGGCAGGTGGGGTGGTTCGCCAGGACGCGGCTGAAGTTATCCACCGACCGAAGGGGGGCACCTGAGCGTGCCCATCCACAGGCAGGGGGGGTTTATCCACAGGTCCCCCCTGTTTCACGTGAAACACAGATCGAGGACGGCACGGTGAATCAGGTGGAGTCTGCAGCAGTAGGGGCAATTCGGCACACAGGCGTGCGCACGGCCGGTGAAATGGCCGGCGAGCGCACGTCGTACGACGAATCCACCCCGATGGCCCGCGCGGTCGCCCAGCAGCTGCTGGTGCGCCAGGGCCGTCGGCCGGGCAGTCCGCTGCCCCGCCCGGATCACACCCGGGTGATGGTGGTGGCCAACCAGAAGGGTGGGGTCGGCAAGACCACGACCGCCGTGAACATGGCCGCCGCGCTGGCCCAGCACGGGCTGCGCGTCCTGGTGATCGACCTCGACCCCCAGGGCAACGCCTCCACGGCGCTGGCCGTGGACCACCACCGCGGCACCCTCTCCTCCTACGACGTCCTCGTCGACGGGTTGCCGCTGGCCGACGTCGTCCAGCCCCATCCCGACATCGCCAACCTGTTCGTCGCGCCGGCGACCATCGACCTGGCCGGCGCCGAGATCGAGTTGGTCAGCGTGGTGGCCCGCGAGAGCCGGCTGCGCAAGGCGATCGCCGCCCATCCCCTCGTCGACGGCGGCGGCGCGGATCGCTTCGACTACGTGCTCATCGACTGCCCGCCCTCGCTGGGACTGCTCACCTTGAACGCGCTGGTGGCCGGGGCCGAGATGCTGATCCCGATCCAGGCGGAGTACTACGCGCTCGAGGGGCTCGGCCAGCTCCTGGAGACGGTGGAGATGGTGCGCACTCACCTCAACCAGGACCTCGAGGTGAGCACGATCCTGATCACGATGTACGACTCCCGCACCAACCTGGCGGCAGGCGTCGCCGCCGAGGTGCGCGAGCACTTCGGGCCGCAGGTGCTCAAGACCGCCATCCCGCGCTCGGTCCGCGTGTCCGAGGCGCCCAGCTATGCGCAGAGCGTGATGACCTACGATCCGGGATCGCCAGGAGCGCTCAGCTATCTGGAGGCCGCCCGCGAGATGGCGCAGCGCGGGGCCGGACCGCAGCAGGACGACCGCAGTGACCTCGGAGGGACGCGATGAGCAACAAGCAGCCGGCACCGCGACGTGGACTCGGACGGGGTCTGGGATCGCTGATCCCGACCGGGCCACCTGCCCAGCCCGGGGCGCGCCCGGACGAGATGGGCACCAACGGCTCGTCCTCCTCACAGGGCCTGGGCTACATCGGCTCGCACGCAGCGGCCGCCGCGAGTGCTCCGGCGACGTCCGCGCCCGACTCGCCGACGGCCGCCGACCCCGTCGCCGCGTCGGAGTCCTCGACAGCCACCCTGGTCGAGGAGCGGCCCGCCGAGATGGCCGGCGCCTACTTCGCCGAGCTGCCGGTCACCTCGATCACCCCCAACGCCCGCCAGCCCCGCCAGGACTTCGACGAGTCGGCGATGGCCGAGCTGGTGCACTCCATCTCGGAGGTCGGGCTGCTGCAGCCGGTCGTCGTACGCCGCACCAGTGAGTCGTCGTACGAGCTGATCATGGGTGAGCGCCGCTGGCGGGCCACCCAGGAGGCGGGCCTGGACACGATC
This sequence comes from Nocardioides sp., assembly GCA_025964835.1. Taxonomy (GTDB): domain Bacteria; phylum Actinomycetota; class Actinomycetes; order Propionibacteriales; family Nocardioidaceae; genus Nocardioides. Next base: position 19,622 of record JAOPYB010000305.1, read on the forward strand.
CCGGCCATCGTCCGGCAGACCGGCGACGACGACATGCTCCGGGACGCCCTCCTGGAGAACCTGCACCGCTCCGAGCTCAACCCGCTCGAGGAGGCGGCGGCCTACCGGCAGCTCCTGGACGACTTCGGGTGCACCCACGACGAGCTGGCCGGCCGGATCGGGCGCAGCCGACCGCAGATCAGCAACACGCTGCGGCTGCTGAACCTCTCTCCTGCCGTTCAGCGTCGCGTGGCGGCGGGCGTTCTCAGCGCAGGACACGCCCGGGCGCTGCTCGGGTTGACCGATGCGGCGGCGCAGGACCGGCTCGCCGGGCGGGTCGTGGCCGAGGGCATCTCGGTGCGCAGCCTCGAGGAGCTCGTCTCCGTCGGCGAGGTGGGCCAGGACGACGAGGGTCCTCGGATCCGGGCCGCTCGCCCGACGGCGCCAGGGCTCTCCGAGCTCGGCGACCGGCTCAGCGACCGGCTCGACACCCGCGTCAAGCTCACCCTGGGCCGCACCAAGGGGCGGATCTCCATCGAGTTCGCCTCGCTGACCGACCTGGAGCGCATCGTCTCGGTCATCGACCCCCGGAATCGGGACGACAGACCGATCTAGCCATGAATGGCTTTGTCGACAAAGAGCTTTGTCTAACACGGCCCGAGCCGACAAGTCGACAAAGCATCAAATGGCTTCGTCCAGGTGTGCTCAGCCGACCGCCGGGTCGCCGTCCTGGTCGGCCGGGCCCGCCTCGGCCTTCCGGGCCTTGCGCTCGGCCCGGGCGGCCTTCTCCTCGGCGTCGAGCTCGATCGCCCGTTCGGGCGTGGGCGCCGTACCCCCATGTGAGGCGGGCAGCCACCAGGAGCCGGGGGGCTGCTCCTCGGCGGGGTAGACGTCGATCGCCTCCTCGACCAGCGCCGCCAGCCGGCGGTGCAGCTCCGCCGTCTCCGCGACCGGGTCCTCACCGGTGGGGTGCATCGGCTCGCCGACGCGGATGCCGATGGTCTTGCCCCGGGAGAAGTCGCGCGGGTGGTCCTTGGTCATCAGCCGTTGGGTGCCCCAGAGCGCCACTGGGATCAGGGGTACGCCGGCCTGGGCCGCGATCCTGGTCGCCCCGGACTTGAGCTCCTTGACCTCGAAGGAGCGCGAGATGGTCGCCTCCGGGAAGATCCCGACGACCTCGCCGGCCTCGAGGTAGCGCAGGGCCTCGTCCATCGAGGCGGCGCCGTCACCGCGGTCGACCGAGATGTGGTGCATCGAGCGCATCACCGGACCGCCCACGGAGTGGTCGAACACCTCGCGCTTGGCCATGAACCGCACCAGCCGCTTGGAGGGTTGGGCGGCCAGTCCGCCGAGGACGAAGTCGATGTAGGAGACGTGGTTGAAGGCCAGCAGGGCTCCGCCGGTGGTCGGCACGTGCTCGGTGCCACCCATCTGGAACCGCAGCCCGAGCACCTTGAAGAGCACCTTGGCGGTTCGGATGATCGGCGGGTAGCTGATGTCGCGCAACGGAGGTCCTCACGGTGGTTCGGCGTCGGGAGTGCGTCCCGATCGTGCCACGGACCCGGATAGTCCGAGGTCCAGAGCACCATGTGGACGGGCCGGATGGTGCTTTCGGCCTCGGACTATCCGTTCCGACGGCGGATCCCCGGCCGAAAACAAGGTGACTGCTCTGCGAGACTGGTGGCATGCGCCCGATTGTCCAGAGCCGCAAGCTGCAGCACGTTCGCTACGACGTACGCGGGCCGATCCTCGTCGAGGCCCAGCGACTGGAGGCCGAGGGACACAAGATCCTGAAGCTGAACATCGGCAACCCGGCGCCGTTCGGGTTCGAGGCGCCCGAGGCGATCGTGGCCGACATCGTGCACAACCTGCCCGAGGCCCAGGGCTACTCCGACTCCCGCGGCATCTACTCGGCGCGTACGGCGGTCGCGCAGTACTACCAGTCCCACGGGCTCACCGAGACCAACGTGGACGACGTCTTCATCGGCAACGGCGTCTCCGAGCTGATCTCGATGGTGCTGCAGGCCTACCTCGACGACGGCAACGAGATCCTGGTGCCGGCCCCCGACTACCCGCTGTGGACCGGGGCGGTGCACCTCTCCGGGGGTACGCCGGTGCACTACCGCTGCGACGAGGAGAACGGCTGGGACCCCGACCTGGCCGACGTCGAGGCGAAGATCACCGAGAACACCAAGGGCCTGGTGATCATCAACCCGAACAACCCGACGGGCGCGGTCTACAGCGAGGGCACCGTCAAGGGCCTGGTCGACATCGCCCGGCGGCACGAGCTGGTCGTCTTCAGCGACGAGATCTACGAGAAGATCCTGTTCGACAACGCGGTGCACCACCACACCGCGTCGTACGTCCGCGACGACGTGCTGTGCCTGACCTTCAGCGGGCTCTCGAAGGCCTACCGGGTCTGCGGCTACCGCGCCGGCTGGGTGATGGTGTCGGGTCCCAAGCACCTGGCCGAGGACTTCCTCGAGGGGCTCACCCTGCTCGCGAACATGCGGATGTGCCCCAACGTCCCCGCGCAGCACGCCATCCAGACCGCGCTCGGCGGCTACCAGTCGATCAACGAGTACATCCACCCCGGTGGCCGCTTCTACGAGCAGAGCAAGACCGCCGCCAAGCTGCTCAACGACATCCCCGGCGTCAGCTGCGTCGAACCGAGGGGAGCGCTCTACTGCTTCCCCCGGCTGGATCCCGAGGTCTACCCGATCAAGGACGACGAGCAGTTCGTGATCGACCTGCTGCGCGCCAAGAAGATCCTGGTCACCCACGGCACCGGCTTCAACTGGTTCGAGCCCGACCACTTCCGCCTGGTCACCCTCCCCGACCTCGACACCCTCACCGAGGCCATCGGCCGGATCGCCGACTTCCTGGGGACCCAGCGGGTCTGAGGGCAGCAGGTTTTCCCGGTCGGCCGGTGATTCCTGTACCCCGGCCTACGATGACCTCATGTCACGCAAGATCGAGCGACTGACGCTGGATCACCTCGAGCACCTGCCCGGGGGGTGTGGTGACTGCGTGTTCTGGGAGCTCGATCCCGTACGCCGGGAGGCGGTGCGCGGGCACGAGGCCGAGGAGAAGGCGGCGTGGGTGTCGATGGTGCTGCGCGAGTGGGGGTCGTGCGGCCGGGTGGCGGTCGTGGACGGGGAGATCGTCGGCCACATAATCTGGGCGCCGCCGGTGCACGTGCCGGCCTCGAACGGGTTCGCCACGGCGCCGGTGAGCGCGGACGCGGTGATCCTGACCACGGCGTACGTCGATCCCGAGCACCGCGGCGGGGGACTGGGCCGGATGCTGATGCAGGGGATGGCCAAGGACCTCGTCTCCCGGGGCGGGGTCAAGGCGGTCGAGGCCTTCGGCGACACGCGCGGTCGCACCGGGCACTGCGTGGTGCCCGCCGACTTCCTGCTGGCGGTCGGCTTCTCCACCTACCGCGCCCACCCGGTCAACCCGCGGATGCGGATGGACCTGCGCACCACGCTGTCGATCCGCGAGGAGCTGGAGAAGACGCTGGAGCGGCTGCTGGCGCCGGTGAAGCGCCCGGCCCCAGAGCTCGGCCAGCCGACGAGGTCCGCGCGGACGGCGGACGACACGCCCGGCTCCTGAGGAGCAGGCTCAGGCGTGGAAGCTGTCCCGCAGCTCGCTGACCCGGAGCACGCCGGTGTGCGCGTCCACGTCGGGGCTGAGGTAGAACCGCTGCACCGCGACCACGATCGACTCGGCGAGCACGTCGCGGAACGCCGGGTCGCGCAGGCGACGGGCGTCGTCGAGGTTGGTCAGGTAGCCCGCGTCGAGCCGGATCGCCGGCATCCGGGTGCGTCGCAGGATGTCCCACGTCTTGGGGTGCCAGCGCAGGTCGACCAGGTCGCTGCGGGCGACGATCTCGCGCTGCACCAGGCCGGCGAAGCGCTCGCCCACGGAGGACCAGGTGGCGTGGTTGGTGTCACCGAAGAAGTACGTCGAGACGCCGCACGCCCCCGGGTTGGCGGAGGCGTCCAGGGCGAGCGAGACGAAGAGGTCGGCGCCGGTGCGGTTGGCGAACCCCGCCCGGTCCGCCTCCTCGCCGGGGGCGGCCCAGCGGGGCGTGGTCAGGAACGCCTGGACGCCGGTGGCGACCAGCCGGCCCTCCACCCGCTGGGCGAGGTCGTGCAGGATCGCGTCCGAGGCCTCGGCGTGCTCCTCGGGCAGGTTGTGCCCGCGACCCACGTCGATGACCACGATCTTGCCGCCGAGGTTGGGGCCGGCCTCGCGGATCCGCTCCTGGGCGCGCAGCGCGTTGGGCGCCCCGCCCTTGACCATCGGGCTGAGCCGGGTGAGCGCCTTGAGGGTGGCCGGCCCGCAGGTGCCGTCGGGCGGGATCCCGAAGTTGCGCTGGAACTCGCGCACGCCGGCCTCGGTCTCGGGGCCGAAGTAGCCGTCCACGCGGCCGACCCGGAAGCCGAGGTCGAGCAGCCGGCCCTGCAGCGTATAGACGTCGTCGCCGGCGGTCAGGTTGCCCGGCAGGTGCGTCAGGATGCGGTCACCCAGACGCCAGCGCGCCTCGTCGAGGCGGCGGAAGGTGAGCGGGCCGACGACTCCGTCGACGGTCAGCCCACGCTGCTGCTGGAAAGCGCGTACGGCGAGCTCGACCCGGGCGTCGAAGACCGGGTCGGCGCCGTCGACGGGCGGCCCGCCGTTGGAGTCGGGTTCGGACGCAGCATCGCCCAGAAGACCGATCCGCTCGAGCAGACCGGTGAGCTGGGCGACTGCGGGGCCCGAGTCCCCGAGGCGAAAGACTGCGTTCACGCAGCGACTGTAGCCCTCACCAACCGCTGAGTGGCTCAGGCGATGTAGTCCGCAAGCTCCTTGAGCAGCGCGGCCTTGGGGCGGGCGCCGACGATCTGCTTGACGACCTCGCCGCCCTGGTAGACGTTGAGCGTCGGGATGCCGTTGACCCGGTAGGTGGACGGCGTGACGGGGTTCTCGTCGACGTTCATCTTCACGAAGGTGAGCTTCTCGCCGTGCTCGGCGGCGAGCTCGTCGAGGATGGGGCCGACCTGGCGGCAGGGGCCGCACCACTCGGCCCAGAAGTCGACCAGGACGGGCTTGTCGGACTTCAAGACCTCGGCCTCGAAGTTGGCGTCGGTGACGGCCTGCAGGTCAGACATCTGTGCTCCTTGTGTGTGTGACTGGGTGTTCGGGTTGCGGTGGTGGAACACGCCCCCGTCGGCATTTCTTCCCGGGGCGAGCAGTGGTCAGGCGCCGGCGCCCACGGTGGCCGCACCGGCCGACGTGGTGAGGGAGAAGTCGAGGTCGGAGAGGTAGCGCTCCGCGTCCAGGGCGGCGGCACAGCCGGTCCCGGCCGCGGTGATCGCCTGGCGGTAGTGGTGGTCGACCAGGTCGCCACAGGCGAACACGCCGGTGACGTTGGTGCGGGTGGACGGGGCGTCCACGAGCACGTAGCCCTCGTCGTCGAGGCGGACCTGCCCGTGCAGCAGCTCGGAGCGCGGGTCGTGGCCGATCGCCACGAACAGCCCGGTCGCGTCCAGCTCGCGGAGCTCGCCGGTCTCGGTGTCGCGCAGGGTGACGCCGGTGACCTTGTCGTCACCGTGGATCTCGGCGACCTCGGAGTTCCACGCGAACTCGATCTTGGGGTCGGCGAAGGCCCGCTCCTGCATGATCTTGGAGGCGCGCAGCTCGCCGCGACGGTGGATCAGGGTGACCTTGGAGCCGAACCGGGAGAGGAAGGTGGCCTCCTCGATGGCGGAGTCGCCGCCGCCCACGACGGCGATGTGCTGCTCCCGGAAGAAGAACCCGTCGCAGGTGGCACACCAGCTGACGCCGTGGCCGGAGAGCCGGTCCTCGTCGGGGATGCCGAGCTTGCGGTAGCCGGAGCCGGTCGCCAGGATCACCGAGCGCGCCTGGAAGGTGCCCTCCGCGGTCGTGACGATCTTGGTCTCACCGGTGAGGTCGAGCTCGATGACGTCGTCGGAGACGATCTCGGCTCCGAAACGCTCGGCCTGGGCGCGCATCTCGTCCATCAGGGCCGGGCCCTGGATGCCGTCGCGGAAGCCGGGGAAGTTCTCCACCTCGGTGGTGTTCATCAGCGCACCACCTGCGGTGACCGAGCCCTCGAAGACCAGCGGCCGGAGGCTGGCGCGCGCGGCGTACACCGCGGCGGTGTAGCCCGAGGGGCCCGAACCCACGATGATCACTTCGCGGATCTCGTCGGTGGGAGAGCTGGTCTGTTCGGTCACTACGACTCCTGTGCTGGTCTGTTCGGGTGTGCCCCGGGTGAACAGATCCTAGGCACCGCGCATTCCGGGGCCGGTAGCCGCGCGAGGTGTGGGTCAGGTGAGTGAGACGAGGCTGGTGAGGTCGTCGCGCGGGAGGTCGGGTACGGCGGTGGCCGTCACGTTCACCGTGACCAGGTCGGCCCGCCCGGACTGCACGGTGAGGAACGCGGTGTCCGAGGCGTCGCGACCCGTCGAGATCCGGACCAGCGTCTCCCGCGGCGCCAGCGTGGTGGCGTCGACCGCGCGCCACTGACCGTCGATGGCGGCCTCGACGACGGCGTGGAAGTCCATCGGCGAGAGGCCGGGGGCGTAGACCGCGACCAGGCGGGCGGGGACGTTGCGCGCGCGCAGCATCGCGATCACCAGGTGCGCGAAGTCGCGGCAGACGCCCTGGCGGAGCAGCATCGTCTGGGTGGCCCCGTCGGTGGGACGGCTGGACCCGCTGACGTAGTAGAGCTGGGTGCCCACCCAGGAGCTCACGGCGTCCAGCAGCTCCTTTCCCTCGAGGCTGGAGAACTCCGCCCACGCCGTCGGGCCGAGCTCGTCGGACTCCGCGTAGCGGCTGGGCCGCCGGTAGACGATGTCGTCCACCGGGTCCACCGTCGCCGGGGACGCGCGCCCGGACACCTCCGCTGAGTAGGAGAGGGCGAGGCGGCCGGGGGGCGCCGTGCAGACGTGCAGACGGCCACCGTCGGCGACGCTCAGCTCCTCGACCTCGACGGGACGCCCGTCGACCGTGATCGAGAGGTACTCCGAGGCCAGCTCCGGTCCGCGGGCCACGGCCACCGACCACACCAGCTCCGCGCGCTCGCGCACGTCCAGCTCGACCTGGCAGGAGACGGAGCGGGTGCGGTGGGGAGCGTCCATGGGCCCATCCTTCCGCAGGCGCCGGAGCGCACCGACCTACGGGGTGAGCGTGGTCGCGGCCAGCCTCCGCTCGCCCGCACACGTCCAGGCCTCGACGAGCTGACGGCCGCCGCGCTCGGGGTGGACGACGAGGACCGCCGGTGCCCCGTCGTAGCGCACCTGGTTGATCACCGCACCGTCGCTGACGTCCGGGCCGGCGCAGGCCGAGGCGTCCTGCTGGAGCTTGCTCGGTCCGTCCGTGGCGCGGGCAGCCGGCAGCGCCGGACGCTCCGGCGTGCTCACCTGGGGCTGGCCGGCGCTCAGCAAGGACGTCACCTCGGAGACGAACGAGCCTGCGTGCAGCTCGGGCAGGGCGGCCCCGGAGCCGTCCGAGGACGTGCCTCCGCCGGCGTCCGACGAGGTGGACTCGGGTGCCGACCCGGCCTTGCTGCTGCTCGCCCCGCCGTCGGACGAGTCGAAGGAGCCGTGGCCACCGAAGACGCCCAGGTTGGACGCCGCCACGCCGCCGGCCCCCAGCACCACGACGGCGGCCGCGGCGGCGGTGATCCGGGGCAGCCAGCGCCGGCGCAGCGGAGTGACGGTCGCGGACGCGTCCTGTGTCGGCTCGCCGGTGTCCCGCTCCGCCACCAGCCGGGCGAGGGTGTCGTCGAGGCGGGCCGTGACCTCGGTGGGCATCGTCTCGCCGTCGGGCCCGGAGCCGAGCTCGGCCAGGAGGGCGCGGATGTTCGCGTCGGGCTCGTTTTCGGGGTCGTTCCGGTGCTCGTCGTGGCTACTCATGTCCGCTCACCTCCTCGCGGGTCGTCCTGCGGGCTGGATTCACTGATGGGTACGCCGCCGGGTGGGTCTCCTGAGTGCGACGCAGCAGGGACGACGGGGGTTCCACCGGCCGTGGGCCCGCCGACCACCTGCCGGAGGTCGAGGTCGGCGAGCAGCACCGCCAGCCGGGCCCGGCCCCGGGCGCACCGGCTCTTGATCGTGCCGACCGGCACCTCGAGGATCTCGGCGACCTCCTGCACGGGGTAGCCCTCCATGTCCACCAGGACCAGGGCCGCCCGCTGGTCCGGGGGAAGCTGCTCGAGGGCGGCCAGCACCCGCCGGCGCCGGTCGGCCGACAGCGCGTGCGCCTCCGGACCGTCCCCCGGGTCGGCCGCGAGCACGGAGCCACGGGCGGCGTGCTCCTCGAGGTCGTCGGGCAGCGGGTCGGCGGACCGGACCCTGGCCCGGCGCAGCCGGTCCAGGCAGGCGTTCACCACGATCCTGTGCAGCCACGTCGTCACCGCCGACTCCCCGCGGAAGGACTCGGCCCGCCGGAACGCGGAGACCATCGCGTCCTGGAGCGCGTCGGCGGCGTCCTCGGGGTTGCCCGTCGTCCGTAGGGCCACGGCCCAGAGCCGGTCGCGGTGCCGGGAGAACAGCTCGCCGAAGGCGTGCGGGTCACCGGCGACGTGGGCCTCGACCAGGGCGGCGTCCGCGCGCTCCCGGTCGTGGTCCGGGGTCACGACCTGACCGAGATGTCGGCGATCTCGCCGCGGAAGCCGCCGGACACCGCGGGCAGGCGGGTCAGCCAGACGAGCAGGTACCTCGTCCTCGGGGCGGGGCTGAGCTGCACGGTGACCCGCTCGGGGGCATTGGCCCGCGACGCCACCTTGTCGAGCTGGTCCAGGCTTCCCGGGCTCTGGGTGACGCCGGCCGAGGCGGCGTACACCTCGAAGGAGGTGGGGGCGCCCTTGAAGGTGACCGTCACCGATTTCGCCGGCTGGTCGCTGCCGAGGTCGACCATCAGGCCGACGCCCGGCTTCAGCCCACCGAGGGCGGGATTGCCGCGGTAGGTCGAGGTCTGCCAGGTCGTGGCCGGGTCGCCGTCGATCGCGTTCTTGGCGGTCTCGGGGTTCTCCTCCGGCGGGTCGCCCATCGGGTCGAAGTCGGTGACCGCCGTGGGCTTGAGGACGGCCCCCTGCGCGGTGGGGCTGCTGCTCGGGGTGTTGGTGGCGCCCGAGGGGGTGCCGCCGGCGTCGCGGCCGCGGTTGAAGGCGATCGCCATCGCGACCACCACGACCAGGAGCACGCCGATCGCGATGGCCATCCGCAGCCAGCCGCGGCCTTCCTTGCCGGTGTGGACCTCGTTCTCCTCGGGCTCGCCCTCGAACGGCCAGAACCCGGGCAGGCGGCCACCGGGGGGTGTGTCCAGCACGGGGTCACGGGTGCCCGTCCCGGTCAGCCCGCCGGCGCCGGTGTCGCCCGAGGACCACGACCCCGTCGGCTGGCCCGCCCGTGCCGCGGCGGGCACCCGCCTCTCGGTCGGGGCGAACAACGGCCGCTCGGGCAGGTCGGGGAAGGGCGGCAGCGGTGACCCGTGGTCGGCGCGGGCCCGTGCCGGAGCGGGGGCGTCGTCGTCCACCGAGGGCCGGAAGCTCTGCGTGGCGTCGGGATCGGCCACCGGGGGCCCGGAGTCAGGCTCGGATTCGGGTTCCGGTTCGTGCACGGCGGCCGGGGTCGGGTCCTCCGTGACTGGCTCGCCCACGACCTGGGTCTCGCCCCCGAGGTCCGGCGAGAGGTCCGGTGTCGCGGTGCCGGGGGTGCCGCGGTGCAGGGAGACGGTCGGCTCGGCGTGCATGCCGGCGGCATCGGGGGGTGCGGTGAGCGCCGGGTCGCCCACGTAGTCGGCCAGCGCGGCGGCGATCTCGTGGGCCGTCTCGATCGGCATCGCGTGCCGGGACCCCTCCTTGTGCAGCACCCGTTCGCAGATGGCGTCGAGGGTGCGCGGGACGCCCGCGCGCACCTGGCGCGGTCGGAGCGGGCGGCGGGCCTCGCGCGGGGCCTTGGGTACGGCGGAACGCGTCACGCCGGGCCACCGTCCGGTCAGCGCCGCGTAGAGGATGCCCGCCAGGTTGATGACGTCGGCCTCCCGCTCGTCGAGCTCGCCGTACAGCGGGTCGGGCGGGCGGGGGGGCTCGAGGCTGGCGTCGACGACGTACCCGATCAGCTTCACGGCACCGGCGTGGGTGACCAGCACCGCCTCGGGGTTCAGCCGGCCGTGCGCGACGCCCTGGGCGTGCCCGGCGGCGATCGCCTCGGCCACCTCGCGGGCCAGCCAGGCGGCGCGCGAGGGGGGCAGCGTGCCCTGCTGGAGCATCAGGTCGAGCGAGATGCCCTCGCCCCACTCGTTGACCACCCAGGTGATGCCGTCCTCGTCGTCACAGTCCAGGACGCGGAGCAGGTGCGGGTCGGTGACAGTGGCCGAGATGCGCGCGGCGTCCATCAGCCCGGCGGCCCGGGGGTCGTCGCTGAGCACCGCGTGGATGGCGACGCTGCGCGCCAGGATGGTGTCCGTGGCCCGCCAGAAGCGGGCGCCCTCGCTCTCGGCGAGCAGGTCGTCGAGGCGGTAGCGGCCGGCGAGGACGGTGCCCGGCCCGATCGATCCGGTGCTCACGTCACTCACCTCCCCCGGGTGTCCGTGCGTCCGTGCGGCCGAGCGAGGTCGCTACGGCTCGGCCCCCATCGTAGGGCGGGAGCGGGTGCGCCCGGGTCAAACCGGGGCGTCACGAGCGGCCCGGGAGGCGACGGGTGACCAGGCTCACGACCTCGGTCACCTCGGTGATCCGCAGCAGCCGCGCGAGGCCGAGGTAGAGACCGAGGAAGACCAGGCCCACCACCGCGAGGTCGAGCAGGGCGTGCAGCTTGCCCGCGCCCGGGAGCACCCCGGTCACCCCCTGGCGCACGCCCCATGCCGCGGCACCGCTGAGGGCGACGGCGATCAGCACACGCACCAGGAAACGCACCAGCCGGCGACCGGCCAGGCCTCCGACGGTCCGCGACAGGATCACGTAGGACGCGGTGGCGCCGACGGCGTAGGAGCACGCGTAGGCGATCACCAGCCGCGGAGCCGTCTCCGCCGGCGTCGCTCCGTGGGTCAGCAGGACCGCCGCGACGACGTTCGTGGCGGCGATGGCGCACTGGATGAAGAACACGCGGCGGTTCTGCTCGAGGGCGTAGAAGCCGCGGAGCATCAGGTAGTGCGCGGTGAACAGCACCAGGCCGATCCCGAACAGGGCCAGCGAGGGCGCGAAGTTGTCGAAGTCCTCGGCGGCGCTGCCGTAGCCCCAGAGCACGTTGGCGATGTCCAGCGACATCACCGAGAACAGCACGGCGACCGGGATCACCAGGGCGTACGCCGACCGCAGCGTCGAGGACACCGCGGCGCCGACCTGGGACAGCCGGTTCTCCGCGGCGTACCTCGAGAGCAGCGGGAGCATCGCCGTGGCCAGCGAGACCGTGATGATCGAGTGCGGGACCTGGGTCAGCAGGAACGAGTTGGAGTAGACCGTGTAGCCGGTGCCCTCGGTGGACCCCGGGCCGTTGCCGCCGGCGAGGGGGTCGATGGTGCCGCTGCTGGCCAGGCGTACGACGACCGTGTAGGCCACCTGGTTGACCACGACGAACAGCACGGTCCACACCCCGAGCCGCAGGGTGTGCCCGAGGCCGGCCCCCCGGAAGTCGAACCGAGGCCGGTAGGCGAAGCCCGCCGCCTTCAGGTAGGGCACCAGCACCAGGAACTGCACGACGATCCCCAGCGTGGAGCCGATGCCGAGCAGCGCCTCGGCACCCGCGGTGAACCCGCCCTGCTTCTCGTCCCCGCGGGCCGGGCCGAGGGTGACCAGGTAGGTGACCAGGACCGCGACCGCGACGACGTTGTTGGCGATCGGGGCCCACATCATCGGCCCGAACCGACCGCGCGAGTTGAGCACCTGCCCGACCAGGACGAACATCCCGTAGAAGAACACCTGGGGCAGGCAGTAGCGCGCGAAGTCGATCACCGACTGGAGCTGCGCGGTGTGGGCGGGGTCGAAGTAGTGCGGGTCGAGGAACAGCCGCATCAGCCACGGGGCGGCGACCACCAGGCCGACGGTCACGACGGCGAGGAACAGGCCGGCCAGGGTGATGATCCGGTTGGTGTAGGCCTCGCCGCCGTCGGGGTCGTTCTTCATCGAGCGCACCAGCTGGGGCACCAGGACGGCGTTGACCACCCCGCCCGCCAGCAGGATGTAGAGCATGTTCGGCACCGTGTTGGCGATGTTGAACACGTCGGCGTGCAGGCCCGCCCCGAGCGCGGCCAGCAGCAGGCTGCCGCGCACGAAGCCGCTGAGCCGAGACACGACCGTCCCGGCCGCCATCACCGCGCTGGAGGAGAGCAGTGAGCTGGAGCCGGACTCCTGGGTCTGCGGTGGCTCGCTCATTCGGTCCCGTCCGGACGCCAGCGGTGGTTGCGGATGCGGAGCACGATGCGACGCACGATCATCACGGCCAGCAGGGTCCCGCCCGCGATGATGATGTACCAGATCAGCCGGCCCACCTGGCTGGTGCGCAGGCTGAAGGTCAACGGGGTCCCGGCCTCCTCACCCTGCGCCGTGACCGGGTAGAGCTTCACCTCGTGCACGCCGATCCCGCTGGCGACCCGGAGCCGGAGCGTGGTCCGCTGGCCGGCCTGCATGCTCACGGGCTCGGGGGTCCGTACCTTGACCGCCGGGCTGTCCGTGCGGGCCCTCAGCCCGATGGTGATGGGCTGGTCGAGGCCGTTGACCAGGGTGACGGTGAGCGTTCCCGACCCGCCGGAGAGGGTGACGAAGTCGGTGCCGGTCACCTGGACCTTGTCCAGCTGGGTGCGCACGGTGGCGTCGAGGGCCTGCACCTGCTCGGCGGCGAGCCCCAGGGTGGGACGGGCGCTGTACGCCGACGCCTGCAGCGCCGCACCGGTCAGGCGCTCGGTCACGTCGTTCTCGTTGGCGAGCAGGTGGCCGAGCACGTCGCTCGTGCGGACCAGGGTCCGGGTGGCGTCGACGTTGTCGCCCCGGATCTCCTGCTTGAGCTGGGCCGGGCCGTAGGCCATCGTGCCGTCGTACGCCGAGGTGGCGCCGCGCGGCACCGGGGCCAACCGGACCCACGGTCGTTGCAGGCCACCGAAGAAGTCGGCCTGGCGCCAGTAGGCACCCGGGTCCCAGCCGTAGGGGACGTTCACCACGATCGGTCGCGGGGGCTCGGAGCCCTTGGTGGCCTCCAGGGCGGCGTCGGAGAGCACGCGCTGGCGCAGGGCGAGCGGGTCCAGCGGCGTCGTCGGCGCCGGTCCGCCCGCGCTGGCCCGGGCGTCGCTGAGCACGAGGTCCTGACCCGACGGCAGCAGGGACAGGGCTTGCGTCTCGAGCTTCCCGCGGTCGCTGAGGACCATCAGCGTGTCCTTCGGCACCTCCGGGAGGAGGTCGGGGTCGAAGTACCCGCTCGGCGGGGCCACCACCGGTGCCCCGGTGAGGCTGCGCACCGCCATCCGCTTCGCGGCGAGGGTGTCGGCCCGCTTGAGCAGGCTGGGTCGACGGCGGGCCAGGGAGACGACGTCGGGGTCGGCGTACCCCAGGGTGAGGAGGTCGTGGCTGCGCGCGGTGCCCAGGAACGTCTCCAGCACGGTGGCGGCCCGCGACCGCTCCTCCTCGCTGGGGGAGCCGGACTTCGTGGAGGGCGTGGTGCTGGGGGACGCGCTCGAGCTGGGCTGGCCGTCGTCCTGCTTCTCGGCCCCCTTGGCTCGTTTGGAGCCGAACGAGAGCCCGGGGTTGCCCCGGCTGAAGTCGTCCAGGGCGTCGAGGACCGCCGGGTCGACCAGCCACGAGACGGGCGCCGCGCCGGCGGAGGCGCCGAAGTCGACCACCCGCGACAGCCGTCCCTCGGGCCGGGTGAGCGACACCCAGCGAGCGGGACCGTTCAGGCTGCCGTCGGCGGCCCGGCGAGCGCGCTCGCGCATCGGGAGCACGACCGACACCGGCACGCTGCGCGTGCGTGCCACTGCGCGCGGGACCAGCGGGATGAAGGTGCGCGCGCGTCCGTCGGCGACCAGGTCGCGGCCGTCCACGTTGGCGCCGAGCGCGTGCACGCCGATCCAGTAGACGCCGGGGTCCGTCGAGTTCGGCAGCGACGTGACCGGCACCCGGATCGTGAACGGCGCCTGCGCGCCGGGCGCGAGGTCGCCCACGGCCGCATAGGTGCCGGAGTCGGTCAGCCGTTCCCCGACCGCGACGCTCGCCGCGGTGGCGGCCGCCTCGGCCAGCTCGTCGCGGGTGGTGATCGGCGCCGAGGAGACGAACGGCGCCACGTTGATGTCGGTCCAGTCCTCCGCGGAGGAGTTGGCCACGACCCCGGTCAGCGTGATCACGCCCTTGCGGGGGATCTCGGCGGGTGCCATCGAGGTCAGTGTCACCGACAGGGGGGTGGTCTCGCTGTCGGTGGCCTGCTTCGCGGCGTGCGCCCGGGCCGGGACCGCCACCGCCGCACCGGTCAGCAGCGGGGTCGCCACCAGGGCCGCTGAGATGACAATCGTGCCCAGCGCACGGGTCGTCCAGCGGGCGCGGCTCACGTCGGCGATGCTATCTGCGTTGATGGCGCTCCTCTGGGACGCCGGTCCTTGGCTGGGCTCCTCGTCCGCCTCGCCTCTGGGTGGAGGGCTGGCCGGATCGGGTACGGGCTCCATCTAGAGTGGTGTCTCGTGTCCGAGGAGCCTCTGCTGATCAGTGACGTGCAGGCGCGTGTGGTGGCGGAGCTGGGGCGGATCGCTCCGGTGACCGACGAGCTGGGGCGGCGGTTCGCGGCGGCGGGCGAGGAGATCGCGCTGGTCGGGGGGCCGGTACGGGACGCGATGTTGGGGCGGCTCCAGAACGACCTCGACTTCACCACGTCGGCCACGCCGGAGGTCACCGAGAAGCTCCTCAAGGGGTGGGCGGACGCGACCTGGGACATCGGGCGCGCCTTCGGGACGATCGGCAGCCGGCGCGGGGAGTGGCAGGTCGAGATCACGACGTACCGCTCCGAGGCCTACGACCCGAGCAGCCGCAAGCCCACCGTGCAGTACGGCGACTCGCTCGTCGGCGACCTGGCCCGCCGCGACTTCACCGTGAACTCGATGGCGCTCTCGCTGCCCGGCCAGCAGCTCGAGGACCCGTTCGGGGGGATCGTCGACCTGGCCCACCAGGTGCTGCGGACCCCGGGGCGCCCGGAGGACTCGTTCTCCGACGACCCGCTGCGGATGATGCGGGCCGCCCGCTTCTCCGCCCAGCTGGGCTTCGCGGTCGCCCCCGAGGTGGTCGCCGCGATGACGGACATGGCCGAGCGGATCACCATCGTCTCCGCCGAGCGGGTGCGCGACGAGCTGGTCAAGATCATCGTCTCGCCCGACCCGGTCAGGGGGCTGCGGCTGCTGGTCGACACCGGCCTGGCCGACCACGTCCTGCCCGAGCTCCCCGCCCTCGCGCTGGAGCGCGACGAGCACCACCGGCACAAGGACGTCTACGAGCACACCCTGATCGTGCTGGAGCAGTCGATCGACCTCGAGGACCGGCTGGCCGACCTCACCGGCGGTGGTCCCGACTTCGTCTCCCGCTTCGCCGCGCTGATGCACGACGTCGGGAAGCCGAAGACCCGCCGGTTCGCCGACAACAACGTGGTCACCTTCCACCACCACGACGTGGTCGGTGCCAAGCTCACCCGCAAGCGGATGCAGGCGCTGAAGTTCTCCAAGGACCAGATCGATGCCGTGGCTCAGCTGGTCGAGCAGCACCTGCGCTTCCACGGCTACGGGTCGGGGGAGTGGACCGACTCCGCCGTACGCCGCTACGTCCGCGACGCCGGGGACCAGCTCGAGCGCCTGCATGTGCTCACCCGCGCCGACTGCACGACCCGCAACAGGCGCAAGGCCGACCTGCTCCGGCGTACCTATGACGAGCTCGAGGTCCGGATCGCGCACCTCTCCGAGGCCGAGGAGCTCGCCTCGATCCGTCCCGACCTCGACGGCAACCAGATCATGGAGATCCTCGGCGTCGGACCGGGCCGGGAGGTCGGCCTTGCCTACCGCCACCTCCTCGAGCTGCGGCTGGACAACGGGCCGATGACCGAGGACGCGGCGAGGGCTGCCCTGCTCGAGTGGGCCGAGTCGCGGGGGGCCGATGTCGCGGACGCATGAGCACCTGCCCGGCCTGACGCTGGAGCACCTGCCGCTGGGCACCGGTGCCACGCCCGTCCGACGCCTGGACTTTGGCCTCGTCGGCGGTGCCGAGGTCTGGGTCAAGGACGAGAGTGCGTACGGCGACGGTGGCTGGGGCGGCAACAAGGTCCGCAAGCTGGAGTGGATCATCCCGGAGGCGAGGCGGCGCGGCACAAGGGCGCTGTTCACCGTCGGCGGGATCGGCACCCACTGGGGGCTGGTGGCGGCGCTCTACGGCCGCGAGCACGGGCTGCGCACGGTGCTCGGGCTGGTCGAGCAGCCGGTCGACCAGCACGTGCGCGAGCAGTTCGCCCGGCTGGAGGCCTCGGGTGCGGAGCTCCACCGCTATCGCGACCAGCGACAGCTGCGGCTGGCGGTGCCGTTGATCTACGCGACGGCGACCGTGCGCGACCGCCGGTTGCCCTGGTTCCTGCCCGCCGGTGGGTCCAACGCCTTCGGGGCCCTGGCCTACGTGGAGACGTCGTACGAGATCGCCGACCAGGTCGCCGCCGGCGAGCTGCCGGAGCCGGCCACCGTCGTGACGGCCGTCGGCTCGGGCGGGACCGCCGCAGGGCTGGCGCTGGGCCTGCGGCTCGCCGGCCTGCCCACCCGTGTCCTCGGCGTCGTCGTGAACGACGCCTTCCCGCTGGACGCGCCCGTCATCGCGGGCCTGGCCAACCAGTGCGCCGACCTGCTCCGCAGCCGGAGCGCCGAGCTCGACGTGGCCCCCGTGCGGCCGGACGACGTGACCATGCGCAGCGACTGGCTGGGTGCGACGTACGGCGACCCGACGCCCGCCTCGACCGCCGCGGTGTCTGCTGCCGCGGAGGAGGGCTTCGAGCTGGAGCCCGTCTACACGGGCAAGTCGCTGGCCGCGATCCGCGACCTGGCCGCGAGGGGCGAGCTCGCCGAGCCGGTCCTGTGGCTGAACACCCACGGTCCCCGCTAGCCCCAGCGCTGCAGCACCCAGCCGTCCGCGTCGCTCTCGAGCTCGACGACCCACCGTTGGCCGGCTCGTTCCCGCGGGGCCCAGGCGGGGCTGACTGGACGGCGGACCGGTCAGGCGGCGGGGGTGACCTGCTCGCCCTGCAGCTTGCGGAAGGTGAACGCGGCCGCGATCAGCACGAGCGGCGCGGCCACGAGCAGGCCCACGAGGCACAAGATGGCGCCGACGATGAACACCACGATGGCCAGCAGGTAGAACACGACCGTGTCGCCGAGGTGGTCGGTCGTGAACTTCACGCTCGCCTTGATCGCGTCCACCGGTTCCATGCCCTTGTCGACCACGAAGAACATCGTCCAGTTGAGCAGGAACCCGACGACCAGGCCGGGGAGGTAGCACAGGACCGTGCCGACGGCGGTGGCCACGGCGACGATCAGGGCCGCCGTGATCACCCTGGGGTTGGTCGCCCAGGTGGCGATCTCACCCAGGGAGGCCGGCTTGCCGTCGGCGACGTTCAGCGCGTTCTTGATCAGCCCGGCGCCCAGGGCTTGGATGATCAGGCTGACCAGCAGGCTGGAGACGCCGTACCCCAGGGCGCGCACGAAGAAGCCGGGACCGCACTGGGTCTCGACCGACTGGCCGAAGATGGTCCGCGTGCAGTTGTGGGTGCCGAGCAGCGTGGCGCCCAGCAGCAGCGACACGATCACCTCGACCACGACGATCACCACGAAGACCACCAGGAC
Source organism: Nocardioides sp. (assembly GCA_025964835.1). GTDB lineage: Bacteria > Actinomycetota > Actinomycetes > Propionibacteriales > Nocardioidaceae > Nocardioides. The sequence continues at coordinate 37,454 of JAOPYB010000305.1, forward strand.
CGGCACCAGCAGCTCGCCCGGCTTGGCCTTGAACTTGGCCCAGGCGTAGGAGAAGGCGTCGGTGGGGCTGTAGGCGCCGCCGCTGCCGAGGGGACCGGGCGGCGGAGGCGGAGGCGCGGAGGCGCCGTACCCACCCGGGCCACCGGTCGGCGGCTGGTACGGCGGGGGTGGAGGCGGCGTCTGCCCGCTCCCGGCGCCGTAGGGGTTGTCCGAGGGAGGGGGTGAAGGGGTGCCTTCGCTCATGGCCGAAACCTTAGAAACACCTGAGACAGTTGTCGATAGGCCGTTCGGGTCCCTCCCGCCCCCCAGGCAGACGAAAGGCGCGGGCTCCCCGTGGGGGAACCCGCGCCTCAGCGTGGTGAAGAGGAGGTGCGTCAGCGCTCCACGTCTCCGCGTATGAAGGCCTCGACGGAGGCGCGGCCCTCGTCGTCGGGGCGCTGCACGGGCGGGGACTTCATCAGGTAGGACGAGGCGGAGATCAGGGCGCCGCCGATGCCGCGGTCCTTGGCGATCTTGGCCGCCCGGATGGCGTCGATGATGATGCCGGCCGAGTTGGGGGAGTCCCAGACCTCGAGCTTGTACTCCAGGTTCAGCGGGACGTCGCCGAAGGCGCGGCCCTCGAGGCGCACGTAGGCCCACTTGCGGTCGTCGAGCCACTGGACGTAGTCCGACGGGCCGATGTGGAGGTTCCGCTTGCCCATGTCGTGATCCATGTTGGAGGTCACTGCCTGGGTCTTGCTGATCTTCTTTGACTCCAGCCGGTCGCGCTCCAGCATGTTCTTGAAGTCCATGTTGCCGCCGACGATGAGCTGGTAGGTGCGGTCCAGGATGACGCCGCGGTCCTCGAACAGCTTGGCCATGACGCGGTGCGTGATGGTGGCGCCGACCTGGCTCTTGATGTCGTCGCCCACGATCGGGACGCCCGCCGCCCGGAACTTCTCGGCCCACTCCGGCGTGCCGGCGATGAAGACCGGGAGCGCGTTGACGAAGGCGACCTTGGCGTCGATGGCGCACTGCGCGTAGTGCTTGGCGGCGAGCTCGGATCCGACGGGCAGGTAGCAGATCAGGACGTCGACCTTGGCGTCCCGGAGCGCCTGGACGATGTCGACCGGCTGCTCGTCGGACTCCTCGATGGTCATCCGGTAGTACTTGCCGAGCCCGTCGAGCGTCGGGCCGCGCTGCACCGTGATGTCCATGGGCGGCACGTCAGCGATCTTGATGGTGTTGTTCTCGCTGGCGACGATGGCCTCGGACAGGTCGCGGCCGACCTTCTTGGCGTCCACGTCGAAGGCGGCGACGAACTCGATGTCGCGGACGTGGTAGCCGCCGAGGGTGACGTGCATGAGGCCGGGGACGCGCCCCGCCGGGTCGGCGTCGCGGTAGTACTCGACGCCCTGGACGAGCGACGCGGCGCAGTTGCCGACGCCGACGATGGCCACGCGGATCGGCGTGCGGGTGGAACCCATGCGGGTGCTCCTTGAAGTGTGGAGAGGGGGGTCAGGGACGTGCGGGCTTGCTGTTGTTGCGCTCGGTCTCGATCAGCTCGGTGAGCCAGCGGACCTCTCGCTCGACGCTCTCCAGCCCGTGCTCCTGCAGCTGGAGGGTGTAGTTGTCGAGGCGCTCGCGAGTGCGGGCGAGCCCGCTGCGGACGCCTTCGCGCCGCTCCTCGAGCCGGGACCGGCGGCCCTCGAGGATGCGCACGCGCACCTCGGGGTCGGTCTGGCTGAAGAACGCGAAGTGCACGCCGAAGGTCTCGTCCTCCCAGGAGGAGGGTCCGGCCTCGGCGAGGAGCTCCTGGAGCTTCTCCTTGCCGTCCGCGGTGAGCTTGTAGACGACCTTGCCGCGCCGGCCGGTGAGGGCCGGCGCACCCGCCACGACCTCCGCGTCGCCCTCGTCCTCGGCGATCCACCCGGAGTCGCGCATGCGGCGCAGCGTCGGGTAGAGCGATCCGTACGAGAAGGCGCGGAACGTGCCGAGCGTGGCCTTGAGCCGCTGACGCAGCTCGTAGCCGTGCAGGGGCGACTCGTGCAGCAGGCCGAGGACGGCGAGCTCGAGCACGTTCGCCCCCCTTCGTCCTGCCGTCCCGATGTATCGCGGCGATACATCGGGCTGTCAGCAGGAACAGTACGTCCCGATGTCCGGAACGGCAACACGGCGGGGCCGGGAGGTGAACAGCGTCACCCGGCGTCGCCGGACCGTGACCAGACCGGCGGTGTGTGCGGCGGCGGCATCGGGGAGCATGGGCGGGTGAACCGCATCCGCTCGTGGTCGTGGAAGAAGCGCATCGGCATCGGGGCGGCGAGCGGCTTCGGCCTGCTCGTGCTGCTGGTGCTCGGCGGCTACCTGCTCACCGATCTGCCGCCTGCCAACGCGTCCGCCGTCAGCGAGGCCACCGTCATCCGGTACGCCGACGGCGGCGAGATCGGCCGGATCGGCGCGCAGAACCGCGAGCTGGTGACGCTCGACAAGATCAGCGACCCGGCGCAGAAGGCCGTGCTCGCCGCTGAGGACCGGGGCTTCTACACCGAGCCGGGCATCAGCCTGAAGGGCATCGGCCGCGCGCTGTTCACCAACGTCAAGGGCGGCGGCGGCATCCAGCAGGGTGGCTCGACGATCACCCAGCAGTACGCGAAGAACGCCTACCTGACGCAGAACCGCACCTACACCCGCAAGGTCAAGGAGGTCTTCATCGCGCTGAAGCTCTCCCGCAACCTGCCGAAGGACGAGATCCTCGAGCGGTACCTCAACACCATCTACTTCGGCCGCGGCGCGTCCGGCATCCAGGTGGCGGCCCAGACGTACTTCGGCACGACGGCCGAGCGCCTGACGGTCGCGCAGGCGGCGGTGCTCGCCTCGACCATCCGCTCGCCTGGGGCCTACGACCCGACCCGGCACCCGGAGCGCGCGCAGGAGCGGTTCGACTACGTCCTCGACGGGATGGTCAAGAAGGGTTGGCTGACCGCGGCGGAGCGCGAGGCCACCACGTACCCGAACGTGCTCAAGCCGGGCGCCGGCAAGCAGGGCAACACCAACGACCGCAAGGGCCCGAAGGGCTACGTGCTCGACATGGTCGAGGAGGAGCTGGCCCGCAAGGGCATCGGCGAGGAGCAGCTCGCGCAGGGCGGCTACGTCGTCCAGACGACGCTGCGGCGCAAGGCGCAGGAGGCCGCGGTCCGCACGATCCAGGAGGCGGTGCCGGTCTCGTCCGCGCAGAGCGCACCGCAGGCGGCCCTCGTGTCCATCAAGCCCGACACCGGCGAGGTCTGGGCGTACTACGGGGGCAGCGCCGGCAACGCGGGCACCGACTACGCCAACGGCGAGACTCGCCAGCCCGGCTCCTCGTTCAAGCCGTACGTGCTCGCCACGGCACTCGAGGCGGGCACCGGGCTCGGCACGCGGTACGACGGCAGCGCGCCGCAGGAGATCTGCGGCCAGGAGATCGACAACGACGAGGGCGACCCGCCGCTCGGCCGCATCGACCTCGTCAAGGGGCTCGCGCTGTCGGTCAACACCGTCTACTTCCGGCTCGCCTGTGACGTCGGCCCGAAGAAGGTCGCCGATCTCGCGAAGCGGGCCGGCATCGACCCGTCGCGCAAGCTCGCCGAGAGCAGCGGCGACACCGCGGCCGGCATCGGCCTCGGCATCTACCCGGTCTCGGTCTTCGACCAGGCGAAGGGGTACGCCACCTTCGCCGCGCAGGGCGTGCACCACGAGGCGCACTTCGTGAAGACGGTGAAGCAGGGCGGCGACGTCGTCTACAAGGAGCAGGACGAGAAGCAGACGGCGTTCAGCGAGGACGTCGCCGCCGACGCCACCTACGCGATGCAGCAGGTCGTCGAGGACGGGACCGGCACCCGCGCGCAGCTCGCCGGCAACCGGCCGGCCGCCGGCAAGACGGGCACGACCAACGAGAACAAGGACGCCTGGTTCTGCGGGTTCACCCCGCAGCTCGCCACGGCCGTCTGGCTCGGCCGGCCGGACCGCCAGCCGCTCAAGGGCGTGCTGGGCAGCACCCGCGGCATCTACGGCGGCACGATCCCGGCCGGCATCTGGAAGAGCTACACCGACACGGCGCTGGAGGGCCAGGAGGAGGAGCAGTTCCCGAAGCGGGCCAACGTCGGCAAGAGCGCGGACGTCGGCAACGGGAGCGGCGGCACGAGCGGCGGGTACACCTACGAGCCGCGCCGGTCGCGCGAGCCGTCGGCGGAGCCGAGCAGCGACAGCTCACCGCTGCCAGACCAGTCGCCGGTGCCACCGCCGTCGCAGGCACCGCCGTCGTACGCGCCGCCGCCCTCGCCGCAGCCGGAGCCGAGCCAGCCCCCGCCTCCGCCGCCGAGCCAGGAGCCGCCGCCGTCGCCCGCCCCGTCGTAACGTGCGCGGGTGACCGCTGTCGCCCCGCCGC
>JAOPYB010000012.1 GCA_025964835.1 Nocardioides sp.
CGCTGAGCGAGTTCGGGCGCCGGGTCGTCGAGAACGCCAACTACGGTCTCGACCACGGCTACGGCAACGTGATGTTCCTGGCCGGCGCCGGCGTCAAGGGCGGCAGCTACTACGGCACCTGGCCCGGGCTGGGCGAGGACCTCGACTCCGACCTGTTGGTCACCACCGACTACCGCAGCGTGCTGTCCGAGGTCGTCGCGTCGCGCTTCGGTGCCTCCACCGCGACGGTCTTCCCGGGCTTCCAGCGCGAGCACGTGGGCGTCATGCTGGGCCAATGAGCATCCGCGACGCGCTTCAGTGGCCCTGGTAGGTCGCGGCCATGTCGCGGTCCCCCAGGCCGGCGTCGACGGCGCGCGCGAAGTGCGACCGGATCCCCGGCATCAGGCCGAGGTCGAGACCCGCGTCCCGAGCCGCCGCCAGGATCAGGTCGACGTCCTTGAGAGCACCGGAGAGCGCGAAGGCCGGCTCGTAGTCGCCGTCCAGCATCGCCGCGCCCTTGAGCTGGACGTAGGGAGCGTCCATCGCCCCGCCCTGCACCGCCTCGAGGAACAGCCGCGGGTCCACGCCGAGGTCGCGGGCCAGGGCCAGCGACTCGGCGATGCCCTCGACGACCGTGAAGACCCAGGCGTTGGCGACGAGCTTGAGCCGCGAGCCCGCACCCGCCTCCCCCACCCACAGGGTGCGGCTGCCGATCGCGTCGAACACCGGCTGGACCCGCTCGCGGATCGCGTCCGGGCCGGAGGCCAGCACCACCAGGGCACCGTCGGCAGCCGGCTTCCTCGTGCCGAGGACGGGCGCGTCGACGTACGCGATGCCGAGGTCCTCCGCCAGGCGGGCGAGCCGCTCGGCACCGTCGACGCCGACGGTGCTCTGCTGCACCCACACGGTGTCCGGCCCGAGGTGCCCCCGGGTCTCCTCCATGGTGGCGGCCACGCTCTCGGCGTCGAAGAGCATCGTGACCACGACGTCGGCGCCGGCCACGGCGTCCGCGACCGAGGTCGCGACGGTGGCGACGTCGGCGAGCAGCTCGGCCCGTTCGGCGCTCCGGTTCCAGACGGTGAGGGTGAAGCCGGCGGCCGCGATGGTGCGGGCCATGCCGGCCCCCATCGTCCCGGTGCCGAGAAGGGCGACGGTGGGCTGGTCGGTCATGGGTGCTCGCTCTCGTCGGTTGCGTCGGTCGCCCTCGAACGTACGCCGGAACCCCAGGCACCGCGCTGCTGCTCGCCTGCACGGCCTGCGGCAGCTCGGCGGTCGTCGCCGGGGGCGGCAACAACACCGAGGGCTACGACGACGGCGTGACGCAGGGTGGTACGTCGAGTCGTGGGCGCGCTGCGGTCCCGGGCACTGCGACTGGCAGGCGAGCACGTTCCTCGAGCTCGGGCGCTCGACGTGAGCAGGCCGCCCGCCACCAGGATCTCCGCCGACGCGAAGCGCGCCCTGGTCACCGCGACCGGGTGGAGCTGTGGCCGCGCGAGACCGAGCGGATCGGCGGCCCCTGACCCGGGTGCTGGACTAGACGGGTCCCGCGTGCGATTCACACGACCGAAACCTGGGTATTGGGGAGTCATGGCAACGGCACGCACGATCTTCGTCCTCTCCGGCGGCGGCTCACGCGGCGCCGGTCAGGTCGGGATGCTCCGTGCCCTGCACCACGCCGGGGTCGCGCCCGACGTCCTCGTCGGTGCCTCGGTCGGCGCCGTGAACGCCTGCTTCGTCGCCGCCCACCCGGGCGCCGCGGGTGTCGGGGCCCTCGCCGAGCGGTGGCTCGGCATGCGGGCGGAGTCCCTGTGCGGCCACCGCCGCGGGGTCGTCGCCAACGTGGCCCGCCGCCGTCCCTACCTGTTCTCCGCCGACCCGTTCCGGCGCATGGTCCGCGCCTGGGTCCCGACCTGGCACCTCGAGAACCTGCCCGTGTCCGTCCGGGTCGCCACCACCGACATCGCGACGGGCCGCGCCGTCCACCACGACCACGGCTACATCCCCGACCTGCTCGCGGCCTCGGCCGCGCTGCCCGGGCTCTTCCCTCCGGTCGTCCTGCACGGCCCGGCCGGGCCCTCGACGCACGTCGACGCCGGCATCTCCGAGAACGTCCCGCTGTCCGGGGCGCTCGACCTGGCCCGCCCCGGCGACCGGGTCGTCGTGCTCGACGTGACCCGGACACCCCAGAGCCACCGGGCCCTGCGCAGCCCCCTCGACGTGCTGATCGCCTCGCTCGTCGCCGCGGTCCGCAACCGCGCCGATGCCGAGCTGCCGGCCGGCGTCGAGGTGGTCCGGTGCAAGCTCGACGAGGAGTTCGACTGCGGCGGGGTCTTCGACTTCCGTCACACCGGGCGCCTCTTCGAGCTCGGCGAGGAGGCCGTGCGCGCGGCCCTCGCCGCCACCGGCACGGCCGGCGACCTGAGCGCCGCCTGAGCCGGCCGGGTCCCCTAGAGTCGGCGCCATGGGCGACCACGCGCAGTACGACCTCGCCGCCCGGCAGGCCGCCCATGTGCTGGTCGACATGCTCTCGGTCTTCGACGAGGACGACCTGCCCGAGCGGGCCGCGGAGATGGGTGCGGCCATGAGCCTGGCCTTCCGCCGGATCACCGAGGTGGGCGCCGTCACGGCCGGCTACGACCCCGCCAACCGCACCCTCGACCTCGACCTCAACCCCCTGCTGGCCGCGGCGGTCAGCCCGATGAACTTCCTCGTCACCGTCCTGGAGCGCAGCACCGACCTGACCCGCGACGAGATCATCGTGCTGATGCGCGAGTTCGTCGACCACCGGTTCGCCTGACCCCGTGACCGAACCTCTGCCGGGTCCCCGGGCGCGGGTGCTGCTCCTCGTCCTGTGCGGCGCCATCTTCCTCGAGGGCATCGACGTCGCGATGCTCAACGTGGCCGTGCCGTCGATCCGCTCCGAGCTCGACCTCGGCACCGGCACCGCGCAGTGGGTGATCAGCGCCTACGTGCTCGGCTACGGCGGCTTCATGCTGCTCGGCGGCCGGTGCGCCGACCTGCTCGGTCGGCGCCGGGTCTTCCTCACCGGACTGGTCGTGTTCGTGCTGTTCTCCGGTGTCGGGGGGCTCGCCGGCGAGGGCTGGGTGGTGGTCGTGGCGCGGTTCGTCACGGGCGTCGCGGCGGCCTTCATGACCCCCGCCGGGCTGAGCATCATCACGACCAGCTTCGAGGAGGGCGCGGCACGAGACCGCGCACTGGTCGTGTACGGCGCCACCGGGGCGGCGGGCTTCACGATCGGCCTGGTGGCGGGCGGCCTGCTCACCGAGATCGACTGGCGCTGGGTGTTCTTCGCGCCGGCGCTCCTCGGGAGCGTGGTCCTGGCCGTGGGCGTGGCCGTGATCCGGCGCGACGAGCGCACCCCCCGGACCGGGCGGCTCGACCTGGCCGGAGCGGTCAGCGTCACGGCCGGCATGGTCGCGCTCGTCCACGGCCTGGTCCACGTCGGTGAGCCCGGGGACCGCCGCGTCCAGGGCATCGTGGCGCTCGGGGCGGCGGTCGTGCTGCTCGCCGGCTTCGTGCTCGTCGAGCGCCGGGTGTCCGCACCGCTGCTGCGCCTCGGCCTGCTCCGCAACGGCACGCTGGTGCGTGCCGACGTCGCGGCCGTGCTGTTCGCGGCGGCGTTCTTCGGCTTCCAGTTCGTCGTCAGCCTGTATCTCCAGGAGCTGCGCGGGTGGACGCCGGTGCGGACCGGGCTGGCCTTCCTGGTGATGGGGCTCGACCTGGTCCTCGCCCCGGTGCTGACCCCCGGTCTCGTGCGGCGGTTCGGGACGATGCGCGTGGTCCTTGCCGGCTCGCTGTGCGCGGCCCTGGCCTACGCGCTCTTCCTCCGGCTCGACGACGGCTGGCGCTACCTCGACATGCTGCCGGCGCTGGCCCTCGTCGGCGTCGCGTTCGCGCTCGCCTACGGCCCGCTCACGATCGCGGCCACCGACGGGGTGGCGGAGTCCGAGCAGGGCCTGGCCGGCGGACTGCTGAACGCCTCGTTCCAGCTCGGGGCAGCGCTGGGGCTGGCGATCGTCACCAGCCTGCTCGTGGCCGGTGCCGGCGTCCCGACGCTGGGCGACTATCGCACGGCGCTGGTGGCGCCGGCGGTCCTCGCCCTCCTCGGCGCCCTGGTCATCGCGTCGGGTCTGCGTCAGCGGTCCCGAACCGCTCCGACAGCGCATAGCGGAGGAGTACCACGTCACCGATCGCCCGCGTCTCGACGAGAGACGCCCGTTGGCCCGGGTGCCACGGGAACCGCCCGTCCCCGACGAAGCGCCGAGCCCTTGAGTCACCCACGAAGAACGGCGCAACGACCAGGTGGAGCTCGTCGGCGAGGTCGCCGGTGAGGAACTGGGTCAGCACGATGCCGCCGCCCTCGACCATGAGTCGCCGTACGCCGCGCGCGTGCAGGTCCTCGCTCAGCGCCGCCATGTCGACGGTCCGGCCGCCGTCGACGACCGTGGCCACGCCCCCGAGCCGGTCGCGGGCCTCGGGCACCGCAGGGCTCGGGCAGTAGACGAGCTTGTCGGACTCACCGGCGGTGAAGAAGCAGCCCCGCGCATCGAGCTGGGCCCGGCCCGTCACGGTCACCTTGGCGGGCGAGGGCGGCAGGCCGCGCGCGACCCGGGCGCGCCGGCGGGCCTCCGAGCGGACCAGCAGCCGCGGGTTGTCGTGGCGGACCGTCGCCGCGCCCACGAGGATCGCGTCGCAGCCCGAGCGGACGTCGTCGACCCGGTCGAAGTCGGCGCCGTTCGACAGCAGCAGCCGCGGCCCGCTCGCGGCGTCGAGGTAGCCGTCGAGGGAGATGCCGCAGCTCAGCAGGGTGTACGGCCGGTCAGCCACGGCGCACCCCCTCCAGCTGACGGACGAGCGGCCGACCCCGGGACACCCGGCGGGGCAGCCGGTCGGCCAGCAGCACGACGGCGCCCGGGAGCGTGGCGACGAGGCCGATGACGCCGTACACGACCGCGGTGGCGACCCCCGTGCCGGCGCCCAGCCCGGCCGCCGCGAACGCCCAGGCCGCCACGCCCTCGCGCGGCCCCCAGCCGGCGATGTTGACGGGGATGCCCATGGCGACGAGCACGACGAGCGCGAGCGACAGCAGCTGCGTGAACGACGCGGTCGACCCGGCGGCCCGGGCAGCGACCAGGAACGTGAGCGTGTGACCGGCGACGACGACCACCGACGCGACGAGCACCCCGGGCAGCACCCGCCCGTCGAGCAGCCGGCGCGGCAGCCGGGAGCGCACGACAACCAGTGTCACGGCGAGCACGGCCAGCCCCGCGGCCGGCACGAGGGTCCGGACGGGCGAGGGCAGCAGGAGCAGCGCGGCCCCGGTCGCCGCAAGCAGCACGACCTGGCCGGCCAGGCGCTCCCAGACGACGGCA
>JAOPYB010000030.1 GCA_025964835.1 Nocardioides sp.
GGATCGCGCTGGTGCCCCGGCTCGGCCGTCAGCCGCTCGGCGACGAGCTGGTCGCCCTGCGCGCCCACGACCCGGAGCCGACCCGCGAGATCGTGGCCGTGCACCGGCGCAGCATGACCGAGTCACCCGCGGTGGGGGCCGTGCTCGAAAGGTTGAGCAAGTAGCTCACCTCACCGGGTCTCGATGCCGGTCGCGAGCTCGTTCCTCGGTTGCGCGGCTACTCGACCTGGCTGCTGGTTCCCGGTCCTCGCCGGCTCGGACCGGGGCAGCTCAAAACAGGGCGGACGCCAGGTTCTGACGGGCCCTGAGCACCCGGGGGTCGTCGCCGCCCACGGCACCGAAGAGCCCGAGCAGGTGGTCGCGCGCGGCGTTGCGCTCGTCGCCCGCGGTGCGCCGGACCAGGTCGATGAGCCGGTTGAACGCGTCGTCGACGTGGCCGCCGAGCATGTCGAGGTCGGCCACCAGCGTCTGCGCGTCCAGGTCGTCCGGGTTGGCCGCGGCGGCCTCGCGGGACTTCTGGAGGTCGACGCCCTGGGTGCGCAGGAGCAGCTTGGCCATGGCCAGGCCGGCGGCGGCCTCGGTGTCGGCGGGGTTGGCTTCGACGAGCTTCTGGTACTCCGCGACGGCGCCCTCGATGTCTCCGGCGCCGAGGGCGTCCTGGGCGGCGGCGTAGCGCGGGTCGACGTCGGGCTCCTGGTCGCCGGCCTCGCCCTCGACCGGGGCTGCGGCGGTGGCCGGGCGCGGCTGGTGCCGTCCGGTGATGCCCTGGGTCGTGAGCTGCTGGAGCACCTGCGTGAGCGCGGTCCGCAGCTCGTCCAGCGGGGCGACGTCCTGGAACAGCGGCATCGGCCGGCCCTCGAGCAGGACGACGACGAGCGGGATGGACGGGATCTGCATCGCCTGCGCGATCGCCGGCGCGGCGTCGATGTCGACCAGCCCGACGAGGAAGCGGCCCTCGAACTCACCGGAGAGGGTCTGCAGGTCCTCGGCGAGGGTGCCGCTCTCGGGCATCCGGGTGCGGGAGTAGAACACCAGCAGCACCGGCGCGGTCGTGGACGCCTCGATCGTGGCCTGGAAGTTGTCCTCGGTGACCTGCAGGGAGTACGACGACGCACCGGCCGGGCCACCGCCCGCAGGTGCGCCCGCACCGCCCGGCGGGGGCGGCGTCGGGGCGGGGCGCCTCAGTGCGGACAGGTCGATGGCACCGGGACGGGTGAACGGTTGCTGCGTCATGGGACCAATCCTAGGGAGCCCGCCTGACTCCGGCGTCCGGGGAGTCGCCCCGTCCAGCGGCAGACCTGTCCGTCGCGCACCTCGACCTCCCGCGGCGGCCTCGGCGTGGGGTGGTTGCGGAGGTGGTCGAGCACGTTCGTGCGCCCCCGCAGGACGGTGTCACCGTCGGCCCAGTGCAGGTGCGGTGCAGCAGCGGGCGCACCTCGCCCCACTCCTGCTGCTCGATCGCGGTCCAGGCGACCGCCGCGGGAGCCGGCTGGTCCGGCAGCTCGTGCAGCATCGCCGGCACGCGCATCCGCCAGGCGTCGACGACCAGCTCGCGCATCTCGTCGTGGGCGAGGCGCGGCAGGTGCGCGCAGACCCACTGGTAGCGCAGGTCGGAGGTGGGCGGCAGGAAGAACGTGTCCGGGTCCGAGGCGACGAGCCCGTCCCGCTCGGCCCTGGGGAAGCCGAAGCCCAGTCACGGCCCGGCTCAGAAGTCGCCGGCCGAGTGCCGGACGGGCGCGAGGAGGGTGGAGAGCCGCTGGAGCTCACTCTCCGAGAGGGCACCGAGCGCGAAGTCGGAGGCGACCAGGTCGCGGGTGGCGGTCTCGACGAGCGCCCGGCCCTCGTCGGTGATCTCGGCGAGCACGCCTCGGCCGTCCTGCGGGTGCGGGCGTCGTACGACGAGGCCGGCCGCCTCGAGGCGGCGCACGATCGAGGTCACGGACGTCGGGTGCACCTGGAGCCGCTCCCCCATCTTGCCCAGCGGCAGCGAACCGCGCGAGGAGAAGACGAGCAGCACCAGCGCCTCGTAGCGGGCGAAGGTCAGGCCGTGCGGCCGCAGGATCGCGTCGAGCCGCCCGATGACGAGCTGCTGGACGCGCATGAGCGAAGTGACCGCGTGCATCGCCGGGACACCCTCCCAGCGGTCGCCCCACTGGCGGGCGGCCTCGTCGATCGGGTCGAACGGAAGGCGTGCACCCGTGGACATGCGGGCACCCTAGTCCGCGAAGCCTGCGAGCAGCTCGTCGGCCGCGGTGTAGGGGTCGGACTCGCCGGCGCCGACGGCCGCCGCGAGGTCGTCGAGCTCGGAGCGCCCGTGGACGTCGCCCCACCGGGCCCGCAGCGCGGTGACGGCGATCGCCTCGATCTCGTCGCGCGCCCGACGGGTGCGTCGCTTCGCGAGCTCGCCCGACGACCGCAGCCAGGCGAGGTGCTTGTCCAGCTCGGCCGCGACCTCGTCCAGGCCCTCGCCCTTCGCCGCGACGGTCTTCACGATCGGCGGCCGCCAGGCGCCCGCGGGGCGCTGGGCCAGCCCGAGCATCGAGCGCAGCTCGCGGCGGACCTGGTCGGCGCCGTCGCGGTCGGCCTTGTTGACGACGTACAGGTCGCCGATCTCGAGGATGCCGGCCTTCGCGGCCTGGATGCCATCGCCCATGCCGGGAGCGAGCAGCACCATGGTGGTGTCCGCCAGCCCGGCGATCTCGATCTCGCTCTGCCCGACACCGACGGTCTCGACGAGGATGACGTCGCAGCCGGCGGCGTCGAGCACGCGCAGGGCCTGCGGGGTGGTCCAGGCGAGGCCGCCGAGGTGGCCGCGCGAGGCCATCGACCTGATGTAGACGTCCCGGTCGAGGGCATGCTCCTGCATCCGGACCCGGTCCCCCAGCAGGGCGCCCCCCGAGAACGGCGAGGACGGGTCGACGGCCAGGACACCGACCCGCTTGCCGGCGGTGCGCAGCTCGGTGACGAGTGCGCTGGTCGCCGTCGACTTGCCGACACCCGGCGAGCCCGTGATGCCGACGACGTGGGCGTGGCCGGCGTGCGGGGCCAGCGCCGCCATCACCTCACGGAGCAGCGGGGACTCGTCCTCAACCAGGGAGATCAGCCGTGCGACCGACCGGGCGTCACCCTCACGGGCGCGCCCGACCAGGTCGTCGACGGACTGCTCAGGCCTTCGGGACACGCACGATCAGCGCGTCACCCTGGCCGCCACCCCCACACAGGGCGGCGGCACCGACGCCACCGCCGCGGCGCTGGAGCTCGAGGGCCAGGTGCAGCACCACGCGGGTGCCGGACATGCCGACCGGGTGGCCCAGGGCGATCGCGCCGCCGTTGACGTTGACCTTGGCGTTGTCGATGCCGAGCTCGCGCGCCGAGGAGATGCCGACGGCCGCGAAGGCCTCGTTGAACTCGACCAGGTCGAGATCGGTGGGCGAGATGCCCTCCTTCTCGCACGCCTTGGCGGTCGCGGCCGCGGGCTGCAGCTGCAGCGTCGAGTCCGGGCCGGCCACCTGGCCGTGGGCGCCGATCTCGGCGAGCCAGGTGAGCCCGAGCTCCTCGGCCCTGGCCTTGCTCATCACGACGACGGCGGCGGCGCCGTCGGAGATCTGCGAGGCGGACCCCGCGGTCACGGTGCCCTCCTTGCTGAACGCCGGACGCAGCTTGCCGAGAGACTCGGTCGTGGTGTCGCCGCGCACACCCTCGTCCGCCGAGACCACGATCGGGTCGCCCTTGCGCTGCGGGACCGAGACCGGCACGACCTCGTCGTCGAACACGCCGTTCTTCCAGGCCACCGCGGCCTTCTGGTGCGACTGCGCCGAGAACTCGTCCTGCTCCTCGCGGGTCAGGTTGGCGCCGGCCGCGTTGCACTCCTCGGTCAGCAGGCCCATGGCCTGGGAGGTGAACTGGTCGAAGAGGGCGTCGTAGGCCATCGAGTCGACGAGCTTCACGTCGCCGAACTTCATGCCCTCGCGCGACTTCGGCAGGAAGTGCGGAGC
>JAOPYB010000042.1 GCA_025964835.1 Nocardioides sp.
TCGGCTCCTTCCAGGCGCTCAAGCACCGGATGGCCGACATGCTGGTCGAGGTCGAGATGTCCCGCTCCGCGTCGTGGGCCGCGTCGTACGCCGTGTCGACCGGCGCCGACAACGCCGCCGAGCTCGCGCACGTCGCCAAGTCCTACTGCGGCGACGCGCTCGCCCTCATCGCCGCCGAGACAGTGCAGCTCCACGGCGGGATCGCGATCACCTGGGAGCACGACGCCCAGGTGGTCTTCAAGCGGGCCCACGCCCTGGGCCAGCTCTTCGGCACCGCCGCCGAGCACCGCGCGCTCGTCGAGCTCTGAACCGGGTCAGAACGCCGACACCGAACCGGTGCCCGCCCGCTCGGTCCGCGCGAGCGCGCGCAGCACGATGTCCTGCCCGTGCCGGCGCACCGACAGCGCCGCGAGCAGCGCCAGCACCGGGTCGAGGACCTCGCTCTCGAAGACGGGGGTCGGCACGCCCAGGCTCGCCGCCAGGTCGTCGGCGTGCACGACGATCTCCATGAGCCGCACCACCAGGAAGTCGTCGACCTGGAGCGCGCAGTCCTGCCACGGGACGTAGGTCGCCGCACCGGCAGCGGCGATCGCCGCGCCGAGCTCGGTGCGCGATGCGGCGAGGATCGCCCGTGACTGCTCCACCCCGTGGCCGGCCATCGCGTTGAAGTCGTTCCGGATCGAGGTGTTCTCCGCGGCGTCGACCGGCGCCCGCAGCCAGTCGACGCGCTCGATGTAGTCGGCCAGGGACAGCACATCTGCGTCCGGGGGCGAGCCGGCGCCCAGGAACTGCACCGCGCACTCGGGCTGGCTGACCAGATGGCGCACCAGCCCGCCGACGGTCATGCCCGGCAGTGCCGACTCGCTCTCCCAGCCGCCGGCGACGGCCGGCGCCTCCACGAGGTCGACGAGCGCGTCCACCGCCCGGATGACGGCGGCGTGGTCGAGGATCCCGGCGAAGGTCAGCGTCATCCGGCGAGATAGGCCGCCGCGCCGACAGCGGGTGAGACAGTGGTCCCATGACCGAACCCATCCGGGTCATCCCGGGCAGTGAGCTCAGCGAGGCCGACCCGACGCCGGGCATGGTACGCAAGAAGGCGTTGCAGCTGCCGGGCCTCTGGGCGGGACAGGTCGAGACGGCGCCCGGCATCACGTCCGGCTGGCACCACCACGACGCCAACGAGTCGAGCCTCTACGTGGTCTCCGGCGTGCTTCGGCTGGAGTTCGAGGGGCACGAGGGGTACGTCGAGGCCCACCCTGGCGACTTCGTGCACGTCCCGGCGCACACGATCCACCGCGAGAGCAATCCCACCGACGAGGCAGCGCTGATCATCGTCGCACGCGCCGGGGACGGCATCCCGACCGTCAACGTCGACGAGGCGCCGGCACCGCACTAGACCGGTCTGGACCCGTTTCTCTCGGTTTGCTCAAGGGGCCGGCAAGGTCTCCCGAAGACCCGGAACCACGTGCATGGCCGCTGTCAGTCTCGGCGTGTCGACGAGATCGACACCGCCCGACAGAGACCGGAGCAGACCATGGATGCACGTCCCGCCGCCATCGCCACCACCGACACCTACGTCCGAGGAACCGACCGCCAGCCCGTCTCCATCGCGAACCCTCGCCGGATCACCTGGTCCAGCGAGTCCAAGATGGCCACCGGCTCAGCCGCGGTGCTGCGCATCCCCTGACCCGACGCTGACCGGACCCTCAGTCGGTGGTCGAGGTGTACTTCCCCTGGAAGAAGAGCAGCGGCTCCTCGACGTCGGTCACGGCGAGGTCGAGCACCCGTCCGATCACGACGAAGTGGTCACCGCCCTCGTGCACGGCGTGGATCGTGCAGTCGACGTAGCCCAGCGTGCCGTCGAGCACCGGTGAGCCGGTCGCCTCGGAGGGCGTCCACTCCACGTCCGCGAACTTGTCGACGCCGCGGCTGGCCATGGCGTTGGACACGTCGGCCTGGTCGGCGCCGAGGAAGTTCACGCAGAACTTGCCGGAGCGCTGGATCAGCGGCCAGGCGCGCGAGGACCTGGCCGGTACGAACAGCACCAGCGGGGGCTCGAGCGAGACGCTCGAGAACGACTGGCAGGTCATGCCCACGGGCTCGTCCCCGCTCGTCGCGGTCACCACGGTGACGCCGGACGCGAAGCGGCCCAGCACGTCGCGGAAGCGCCGCGCGGCGGCGACGGCCTCCGGATCGTCGTGGACGGCGACGTCCTCGCCGGGGCGGAACTCGAAGTCGATGTCCTGGTCACCGAGCCAGGAGCTGATCAGCTCGGGGCTCGGCCAGGTCTCCCGGGCGTCGGGACTCATCCCGTCCGGGATCTCGCGGCTGGCCTCCGAGCTCATGGTCACGAGTCTTTCACTGAGGTCGAGTCACCGGGCACCGGCACCGAAGTCGTGGCCCCAGTAGGACACCGCGGTCGACTCCCGGGCGACCCAGCGGTCGTCCTCGACGGTGAGGCCGTCGGTGCCGAACTCGATGTCGAAGCCGCCGGGCGAGCGGACGTAGAACGAGATCATCTCGTCGTTCATGTGCCGGCCGAGCGTCGCCGAGAGCGGCGCCCTGTGCTTGCGGACCCGCTCCAGGGCCCGGCCCACGTGGTCGAGCTCGTCGACCTCGAGCATGATGTGCACGCACTTCGACGCGTTCGGCATCGGCAGGAACGCGAGCGAGTGGTGGCGGGGGTTGACCCCGAGGAAGCGCAGCCAGACCTTGGAGCCGGGCTCCTTGCCCACGAGCTCCCCCGGCATGCTCATCGAGTCGCGGAGCCGGAAGCCGAGCACGTCGGTGTAGAAGCGCAGCGCCTCCACGTCGTCGAGCACGGGCAGCACGATGTGGCCCATCCCCTGGTCGCCGGTGACGAAGCTCGCGGCGTACGGCGTGACGACGGGCCGCGACTCGTAGGTGATGCCGTGGAACAGCTCGAAGACGTTGTCCCACGGGTCACTGAAGCGGACCAGCTCCTGGACGCGGCGATCGGCGAGCTCCTCCTCGGTGCCGTCCTCGAAGGCCACGCCGGCCTTCTGCAGGTGCTCGCGCGCCTCCAGGAGCGCGCGGTGGTCGGCGAGCTCCCACCCGGTGGCCGAGAGCTGGTCGACGTCGCTCGGGAAGACGACGAGCCGGGCCGAGACCTGGTCGATGCGCCAGTACTGGTGGTCGGGGTTCGGGCCGCGGCCCTCGGCCAGGCCGAGCACCTTGCCGGCGAAGACCTGCCACTGCTCGAGGTCGGTGCTGGCCACGCGGACGTAGCCCATGGACTTCACGTCGATGGTCATGCCGTGCTCCGCTCCTGGTGTCGGGCGAGGAACGCCGTGGCGACCTCGGCGAACTCGTCCGCGGCCTCGATCTG
>JAOPYB010000091.1 GCA_025964835.1 Nocardioides sp.
CGCTGAGCAGGAGCACCTTCGGCCCGGTCACGAGCCACTTGGCCAGCATCGCCTTCTGCTGGTTCCCGCCGCTGAGGGAGGCGTAGGCCAGCGCCGGCTGGGGGGGACGTACGTCGAGGTCGCGGAGCAGCCTGCCGGCGTGCCGCTCGAGCCTCCTGCCGATCAGGGCGAACGGCCCTCCACCCTGCCGCAGCGAGAGCAGCGTGACGTTCTCGCCCACGGTCAGGGTCGGGGCACTGCCCTGGACCGCGCGGTCGCTGGGCAGGTAGGCGACGCCGGCATTGATCGCGGTGGAGGGAGAGAGCCGGCGCGCCTCGAGCTCGAGGTCGTCGACCGCGACAGAGCCACCGGTCGCCCGCAGCGCCCCGAAGAGCAGCTGGGTCACCTCGTCGTACCCGGAGCCGATCACGCCGGTGAGGCCGACGACCTCGCCCGGCTGCACGCTCAGGTCGAGGTGCTCCACCGACCCGCCGCGCAGCGCGCTCACCTGGAGACGCGGCCGCTCGCGAGCCGCGCGAACGGGAGCGGAGCCGGCGCTCAGCGTCGTGACCGTCCGGCCCACGATCATGCGGACGAGGTCCTCGCGCGCCAGCAACGCGGTGTCCTCGCTGCCGACCAGCTCGCCGTCGCGCAGGACGCTGACCCGGTCCGTCACCGTCAACACCTCGTCGAGGTCGTGCGACACGAACAGGACGCCCGCGCCCTGCGCTGCCACCGCCCGCATCAGCGCGATCAGCTCGGCGACCTCGCCCTGCGGGAGGAACGCCGTCGGCTCGTCGAGCACCAGCAGCCCGCGCACGGCGCCGTCCGCGTCGCCGAGGTGGCTCACGGCGCGGGCGATGGCCAGCTTGGCCCGGTCCAGGCGCGAGATGTCCCGCACGAGCGTGTCCGGGCGCAGCGAGATGCCGAAGCGGTCGAACTGTGCGGTGGCTCGGGCGAGCTCCGCGCGCTTGCGCCGGGGCCGGATGCCGGCGCCCGTGGCCACGTCGTCGGCGATCAGGTTCTCGAGCACCGTCAACGACGGGAGCAGTGCCAGGTCCTGGTGGACGAACCGAAGCCGGTGGTCGCGCCGGTCGGCGGCCGAGAGCGGCAGCTCGACGGAGACACCGTCGAGCTCCACCGTCCCCTCGTCGGGGGTGTGGAACCCGGCGAGGATCTTGATCAGCGTCGACTTGCCCGACCCGTTCTGGCCGAGGAGCCCGTGGACCTCACCGCGGCGAACGGTGAGGTCCACGTCCCTGAGCACCCGGGTGAGTCCGAACGTCTTGCCGACGCCGGTCATCCGGAGGACAGGGTGGACCGGATCGGTCATCCGAGTCCCCAGACAGCGAGGTACTCGCCCTCCAGGTCGTTGCCGTAGCCCTTGTTGACCTCGGGCGGCGTGCCCGCCTCATCGACGTTCGAGGTGTCGAAGATGCGGACCGGCACGATGTCCATGACCTGAGAGGGGTCCATCCCGGACATCAGGCGGAAGGCGTTGTCCATCGCCGCGAAACCGGCGCCCTCGAGGGACTCGCCCACGTCCATGGTCACGATGTCGCCGTCCTGCATCATCTTGAGCACGGCGGGGGTGCCGTTGAACGTGACGACCTGGACCTGTCCCTGCTTGCCGGCCGCGGTGATGCCGGCGACGGCGTAGCTCGCCATGTTGTCGTAGAGCGGCACGACGTACTTGATGTCGGGGTTGCGCACCAGCTCGGACTGCACGGTCGACTGCACCGACGTCGTCCACTTGCTGATCGGCACGTTGGCGAACGTCGCCTCACAGGCGGGGCAGGCGGTCGCGATCTCGTCCTTGAAGGCAGCTTCCTGGCCCGGGCTGGGGCCGGCGTCGTTGGAGGTCACCACGAGGATCTTCGCGGCACCACCGGAGTCGACGGCGATCCAGTCGGCGTTCAGGCGGGTGGCGGTCTGGTACGGCGCCGCGACGATGGCGTCCACGCCGTCGACGCAGTCCACGCTGAGGCCGGAGCACTCGGGAGCGAACTGGGCCGAGGTGTCCCAGAACATGCTCACGACGACCTTGATGCCCTGGTCACGCGCCTCCTGGATCTGCGGCTCCAGGGCGCGGGGATCCGTGCCGCCGCTGAGGATGATGACGTCGACGCCCTTCGCGATCGCCTGGTTCATGCCGGCCACCCACTGGTTGGGCTGTCCTTCGTTCGTGTAGACCTCGAAGTCGACGTTCGCAAGCTTGGCGACGCGCTCCATCGCCGCGTTGATCTGGATGTTGTAGTCGTTGGTCGTGAGCAGCGGAATGACGAACACGCTCTTGCCCGCCAGGCTGCCGACGTCCACCGCGGGTCCGGGCGAGACGAAGTCCGTGACCGCCTTGAACTGCTCGACCGTGTCGGTCGCGGCCTGGGAGACCTCGCCCTTGGCGGACCCGCCGCTCGTCGCCGACGACGACGAGTCACCGGGGCTGGAACAGGCGGCCAGGGCCAGGGGCAGCAGGAGTGCAACGACCGCGAGCCGCCGACGCGGCCGCACGCCCAGTGCAGACAGGATCTGCTTCTTCATCGTTCGGTTCCTCCACTGTCATCCCCGCGGCGACTGCCGACGGCCAGCACCCCACTGGTGCTGCGACTACCTCATGGTCCCAACGGCGGATCGCCGGACATATGTGCACATCGCTCGGTTGCGTCCCACAGGCAAGGCCACCTGCACAGCGATCGGGGGGCAGTGAGAGGATTCCGGCATGAGCGTCCCGGGCCCCCAGACCCTCCGCGCGGCCGACCTCGAGGCGCTCGCGGTCGGGCTGTGCCTGCTGGGCTCCGGCGGTGCCGGCGACCCGCACCCCTTCTCGTCCGTGCTGCGCTCGCGGCTCGGGGACGGCGAGCTCGTGCTGCACGCTCCCGCCGGGCTGGCCGGCGCGAGCGTCGTCCCGGTCGGGATGGTGGGTGCCACCAGCGTGTTCACGGAGAAGCTCCCCCACGGCGGCGAGTTCGGCGCGGCCGTCGCCGCGATCGGCCGGTGGACCGGTGCCTTGCCCGAGGCGGTCATGGCGATCGAGACCGCCGGCCTGAACGGCATCACCGCCCTCGTCGCCGCGCTGCACCTCGGGTTGCCGTACGTCGACGCGGACCTGGCCGGACGCGGGCTGCCCAGGCTGGACCAGCTGACCTGGGTGTCGGCGCAGCTTCCGTTGACGCCGTGTGCGCTGGCGTTCCCGGGCGGACACACGCTCCTCATCGACCGCGCCTCCCCCACGGACGTGGAGCGGACGATCCGGGCGGCGCTCGCGGGGACCGGCGGTTGGGCAGCCCTGGCGCTCACCCCGGTTCCCGCCGGGCTGCTCGACGAGACCGCCTGCGTCGGAACCCTGGGCCGCGCACTCGCACTCGGGCGCGCCCACGGCTCGCTGCGGATGATGGCGGACGCCGCGGAGGTGGCCGAGGTGCTGGGGGGCGAGATCCTCGGTGAGGGCCGCGTGTACGACGTGCTGCGGCACAGCTCAGACGGCGGGCTGCACGCCGAGTCCTCGGTGACGGTCCTCGACCGTCAGGGACCCGTGCTCCGGATCGAGACGGAGAACGAGTTCCTGATGGTGCTGGTGGACGGCCAGCCCCGGGCCACGGTCCCCGACCTCATCTGCCTGCTCGACCGTCGTACGAACAGGCCCCTGGCGGTCGACGCCCTCCGCCGCGGCGACGAGGTCTTCGTGCTGGTGCTGCCGGCTCCTGCGTGGTGGCTCGCTCCCGAGCACCTGGACCGGGTGTCCCCCTCCGCGTTCGCCATCGACTGCCCGCCCCTGCTGCTGGCCGGCCGGCCGTGAGCGCCGAGTCGCCCGTGCTGCTGGTCGCCCTCCTCGGTCACGCCGACTGGCAGCAGGTGAGCGTCCTGGCCTCCCCCCCGGCACCGACCCTGACGGTCAGCGGGGTCTCGCTGGTTCCCGACATCCGTGGTCGGGGCACCGACCTCGGGGGGCACCTGCTGGCCGTGCTGCAACCCCCGTCGCGCAACGACTGGCACATCGACGTCCTGATCCAGAGCGCCGCCTCCGGTGGCGCCTCGGCCGTCCTGATCGGCGACTCCTCCCCTCTCTCGCAGCCGTCGTCGGCGCTGGCCGCGCGCGTGGGGCTGACCGTCCTCGGCGCGGACGACCCCCTGGCCGCCGCGCTGGCCGCGCGGAGGTTCGTCTCGGAGGCGGAGCTGCACGCGGCCGACACCGTCCTGCGGGTGACGTCGATGGCAGTCCGGTCCGGCGAGGGAGTCGAGGACGTGATGAAGGCCGTCGGGTCGGTCCTGCGTCGTCCCCTGGCCCTGGTGGCCACCGGCGGCGACACGCTCCTGGGCGCCGATGTCGTGTTGGAGGAGGACCGCGAGACCGTGGCCCGGACGCTCACCGCCGTGGCGGCTCGCTCCCGTGCCACGCAGCGCGTCGAGCTGTCCGGATCGGCACTCCTGATCGCCCATCCGGTACCACCGACGACGGCACGGGACGCCACCATGTGGCTGGTCACCCGGCTCCCCCACGACCTGCCCGCCGAGAGCGCCGCATCGACCGCGGCCCTCTCGGTCGCAGCCGCCGTGATCGGACAGCGCGCCAGCCTGCGACGACTGGCCGTCGAGCGGGACGCCCGGGCCCGCGCGTCCCTCCTCGGCGAGCTGTTGAACGCCCCCGACGACCTGGCGCCCACCACCCGCCGTCGCGCGCTGGACGCCGGGTGGCGACTGGACGGCTGGCATCTCGGCGTACGCATCGACACCAGCCCCGACGTCGATCCCGTGGCCCAGCGCCCCGAGGTGGTCAACGCCCTGCGCGAGGAAGGGCTGGAAGCCGTCGTCGTGGAGCAGGGCGACGGGTGGTCGGCCTGGATCACGTCCGAGGACGAGCCGCGTGGTGCCGACGTCGAGGCGCGAGCCGGCCAGATCCGTCGGGCCCAGCGTCGACTCTCGATCACCGCCGCAACAGCCGTGGGCGTCGGGCGCTGTCACTCGGGGCCCCGCGGCGTCGCCCGCACCCTGGGCGAGGCCGGCGAGGCGGCGCGCCTGGCGGCCGGCCGGGTGGCCAGCGGCCGGTTCCTGCACGTGGACCGGCTCGGGCTCGGACAGACCCTGCTGGCCTGGACCCGGACCGACACCTTCCAGCCCGCCGCGCGCTCTCTCCTGGCTCCACTGGAGGGTCAGCCGGGCGACCTGCTGCACACGCTCACGACGTACCTCGACGAGGAGTCGTCGGTGTCGGAGACCGCCGCGATCCTGGGGATCCACCGCAACACGGTGTCCCAGCGCTTGAGCCGCATCCGGTCGTTGCTCGCCGTCGACCTGGCCGACCCGTCCGAGCGGCTGGCGCTCCACCTCGCCTGCCGGACGATCTGGATCCCGCCCTCAGACGTGGGTTAGTCCCCCGGTGTGCGAAGGGGTGCCGTCGAAGCGGATCGGGTCGAGCTCGTAGCCGAAGTAGCGGGGTCCCACCAGCTCGATGCCGGCCGGCGTATGCCAGCGCTCGTCCATCGGGGCGGCGACGACCGCGACCCGGTGCCCGAAGCGCAGGGTCTCGGTCGTGATCGGCTCCCCGGTCTCGGCGTCGACGACGACGATCAGGTCCGGCGTCGTCACCAGCACCTCCCCGTCGAGCTCGGCGATGAGGTGCTCGTTCTGGAACTTCAGGACCATCTTGCTCCCGGCCGCGTCGTCCAGCCCGGTCACGACGGCCTCACCGCGAGCGAATCCGGTGACCGTACGACGGGTGACGTCGACGACCTTCCCGGTGTGGACGAGCTTGCCGCCCAGCGCCCCGACCAGCGCGTGCACCGGGTCCAGGTTGTTCGCCCGGGCGCTCTCGATGGCGGACCCTATGGAGAGGCAGAGGCTGAGGGTGCCGGGCACGAAGCAGTCGCGCACCTCGGCGCCCGACATCGCGTACAGCGAGACGATCGGGGCGCACCCCATGTCGATGGTCGCGGACCTGGCCAGCCGCTCGGCCCAGTTGTTGTCGATCGTGTCGAAGACGCCCCGGTTGCCCTTGTCGTCGACGATCGACATCGGGGTCGCCGAGACGCCGGACATGGTGGGCAGCACCATCTGCAGCTCGGGGAAGGCGCGGCCCATGGCATCCCCGTCGATCAGCGGCAGCCCGAGGTGGGCGGCGGCCACGAACGGCACCATGGAGTTCACGCCCCCCGCCTCCATGCAGGCGACGTGGGTCGGCGTCCGGCCCAGGTAGCGGGCGAGGGTCTCCAGCGCCAGGGAGATCTGGCCGGCCGAGGGGATCTTCTCGACCATCACCGTCGGGGCCCCCATCATCGCGATCGGCAGCACGAACGCGTCGGCGGGAACTGTGTCGGGGGACACGATCTCGACGTCGCCGAACTCGCGCATGGCGCTGTCGGCGAGCAGGCGGCCGATGTGGGGGTCGCCGCCACCGCCGCCGCCGAGCACGGCCGCGCCGCGGGCCATGGGGACCAGGTCCTTGGGGGTGACACGCATGCTCA
>JAOPYB010000308.1 GCA_025964835.1 Nocardioides sp.
CGAGCTGGGGTGTCTACGCCGGCTACGAGCTCTTCGAGCACGTGGCCGTGAAGCCCGGGAGCGAGGAGTACCTCGACTCCGAGAAGTACCAGATCCGGATCCGGGACTGGGACGCCGCCGCGGCCGACGGCCGCACACTGGCGCCGTACCTCACCCGGCTCAACGAGACCCGGCGCGCCCATCCCGCGCTGCAGCTGCTGCGCAACGTCACCATCCACAGCAGCGACGACGAGAACGTGCTCGTCTTCTCGAAGACCTACGGGGGTGACACCGTCATCGTCGTCGTGAACGTCGACCCGCACGCGACGCGGGAGACGATGGTCCACCTCGACCTGCCCGCCCTCGGCCTGGAGTGGGGCGACTCGTTCGCCGTCCACGACGAGATCACCGGTGAGGACTGGGGCTGGAGCCAGCACAACTACGTCCGGCTCGACCCGGCCCACGAACCCGCCCACATCCTGAGCCTGAGGAGCCCCCGTTGACCGACGTCTCGAACGAGCTGGTCTCGACCGGCGTCCCGGAGGACGGCGACCCGTTCCCCGACCAGGTCGGCAGCACCCCCGACTGGTTCAAGACCGCGGTCTTCTACGAGGTCCTGGTCCGGTCGTTCCGCGACTCCAACGGCGACGGCACCGGCGACTTCAAGGGGCTCACCGAGAAGCTCGACTACCTGCAGTGGCTGGGCGTCGACTGCCTGTGGGTGCCGCCGTTCTTCACCTCCCCGCTGCGCGACGGTGGCTACGACGTCGCCGACTACACCAACATCCTGCCGGAGTGCGGCTCGGTCGAGGACTTCCACCACTTCCTCGACGAGTGCCACAAGCGCGACATCCGGGTGATCATCGACTTCGTCATGAACCACACGAGTGACGCGCACCCGTGGTTCCAGGCCAGCCGCGAGGACCCGGACGGGCCGTACGGCGACTTCTACGTCTGGTCCGACACCGACGAGCTCTACCAGGACGCCCGGGTCATCTTCGTCGACACGGAGCCGTCCAACTGGACCTGGGACCCGGTCCGCCAGCAGTACTTCTGGCACCGGTTCTTCTCGCACCAGCCGGACCTCAACTTCGACAACCCGAAGGTCCACGAGGCGATGCTGGAGGCGATGTCCTTCTGGCTGGACATGGGTCTCGACGGGTTCCGCCTCGACGCGGTCCCGTACCTCTACGAGCGACCGGGCACCAACGGCGAGAACCTCCCCGAGACCCACGAGTTCCTGCGGATGTGCCGTCGGTTCGTCGACGACAACTACCCCGGCCGCGTGCTCCTGTGCGAGGCCAACCAGTGGCCGGCCGACGTCGTCGAGTACTTCGGCGACCCGGCCGTCGGTGGCGACGAGTGCCAGATGGCCTTCCACTTCCCGGTGATGCCGCGGATCTTCATGGCGGTCCGCCGCGAGTCGCGCTTCCCGAT
This sequence comes from Nocardioides sp., assembly GCA_025964835.1. Lineage (GTDB taxonomy): Bacteria > Actinomycetota > Actinomycetes > Propionibacteriales > Nocardioidaceae > Nocardioides. The sequence goes on from JAOPYB010000308.1 coordinate 1,417, forward strand.
CTCGGAGATCCTCGAGCAGACCCCGCCGATCCCGGACGGCTGCCAGTGGGGCATCTTCCTGCGCAACCACGACGAGCTCACGCTCGAGATGGTCACCGACGAGGACCGCGACTACATGTGGGACGAGTACGCCAAGGACCCCCGCATGAAGGCCAACATCGGCATCCGGCGGCGGCTGGCCCCGCTGCTCGACAACGACATCAACCAGATCGAGCTCTTCACCGCGCTGCTCCTCTCGCTGCCCGGCTCCCCCGTCCTCTACTACGGCGACGAGATCGGGATGGGCGACAACATCTGGCTCGGTGACCGCGACGGCGTGCGCACCCCGATGCAGTGGACCGGCGACCGCAACGCGGGCTTCTCCAACGCCAACCCCGGCCGGCTGAACCTCCCGCCGGTGCAGGACCCGGTCTACGGCTTCCAGCGGGTCAACGTCGAGACCGAGCTGGAGAACGCCTCCTCCCTGCTGCACTGGACCCGGCGGATGATCCACACCCGCAAGAAGCACCCGGCCTTCGGCCTCGGGGACTTCTCCGACCTCGGGGGCTCCAACCCGAGCGTGCTGGCCTACGTCCGCGAGCACGTCGAGACGGCACCCGACGGCACGGTCAGCACCGACACCGTGCTGTGCGTGAACAACCTCTCGCGGTTCCCCCAGCCGGTGGAGCTCGACCTGCGACGCTTCGAGGGCCTGGCACCGATCGAGCTGCTCGGCGGCGTGCGGTTCCCCGTGATCGGCGAGCTGCCCTACCTGCTGACCCTGGGCGCCTACGGGTTCTACTGGTTCCGGCTGCCCTCGCCGCAGCCCACCGACCAGACCCAGTCGGTCGTCCTGCCGCTCGAGGCGCTCGAGGGAGGCACGGCGTGAGGGCCGAGGCCCTCGCCGCGGTCGAGGCCTACGTCGCGGCGGCCCGCTGGTTCGGCGGCAAGGGCCGCGACGCGAGCGCGACCGCCGTACGGCGGGTGGCCCTGCTGCCCCAGGCGTCGCCCGAGGGCCCCCAGGTCGGCATCGAGCTCGTCGACGTCACCTACGCCGGGGGCGAGACCGAGACCTACCAGCTCCCGCTGGCCTACTACCCGCAGGCCCAGGAGCGGCTCGAGCACGCCCTGGTGGGCAGCTGGCACGACGACGACCTCGGCGACGTGGTCGCCTACGACGCCGCCCACGACCGGGAGGCCGCGGCGCTGTTCCTGCAGGGCTTCGCCGACGAGGCGCGCACCGGCGACCTGACGTTCTTCCGGCTGCCGGGCCACGAGCTCGACACCGACACGCACTCGACGCTGTTCTCGGGCGAGCAGAGCAACTCCTCGCTGGCCTTCGGCGACGACAGCCTGATGAAGCTGTTCCGCAAGGTCACCGCCGGGCGCAACCCCGACATCGAGATCCACCGGGCGCTCACCGAGCGCGGCAGCGAGCACGTCGCGGCGCTCTACGGCTGGCTCGAGCTTGCCGGCGACCCGGACGACGCCGACGCCGAGCCGGTGCAGCTCGCGATGCTGCAGCAGTTCCTGCGCACGGCCAGCGACGGCTGGCAGATCGCCCTGGCCAGCGTCCGCGACCTGTTCGCGGAGGCCGACCTGCACGCCGACGAGGTCGGTGGCGACTTCGCCGGCGAGGCCGAGCGGCTCGGCCTGGCCACCGCCCAGGTCCACGACGTGCTCGCGGCCGAGTTCCCGACCCGGTCGTGGGGCGCCGAGGACCTCGCCGCCCTGTCCGAGGCGATGCTGGCCCGGCTCGACGCGGCCACCCAGGTCGTGCCCCAG
>JAOPYB010000111.1 GCA_025964835.1 Nocardioides sp.
CGCCGTGCGGGTGCCCGGCCGCGCCGCCGACGTGGTCCGCACCGCCCGGTCGTACGGCGTGCAGCTGCGGCTCGTCGACGAGGACGTCGTCGGCATCTCGACCTCCGAGACCACCAGCCGCTCGACACTGACCATCGTGCTCAAGGCCTTCGGCGTCGACACGAGCGGTCCGCAGGTCGACATCGCGGCCCTCGACGAGGCCGCTGGCGACGCGCTGCCCGACGGGCTGCGCCGCGCGACGCCGTACCTCATCCACGAGGTGTTCTCCACGCACCACAGCGAGACCGCGATGCTGCGCTACCTGCGCAAGCTCTCGGCGCGTGACTACGCCCTCGACCGCGGCATGATCCCGCTCGGCTCCTGCACGATGAAGCTCAACGCCACGACCGAGATGGAGCCGGTGTCGCTGCCCGGCTTCGCCGACCTGCACCCCTTCGCCCCGGCCGAGGACGCGGCCGGCTACCGCCAGCTCGTCGGCGAGCTGGAGGGCTGGCTGGCCGAGGTGACCGGCTACGACCGGGTCTCGATCCAGCCCAACGCGGGCTCGCAGGGCGAGCTGGCCGGCCTGCTCGCGATCCGCGGCTACCACCGGGCCAACGGCGAGCAGGCCCGCAACATCTGCCTGATCCCGTCGTCCGCGCACGGCACCAACGCCGCCTCCGCGGTGATGGCCGGCATGAAGGTCGTCGTCGTCAAGGCGGCCGACGACGGGGCGATCGACCTGGAGGACCTGCGCCGGCAGTGCGACGAGCACGCGGCGGACCTGGCGGCGATCATGGTGACCTACCCCTCCACGCACGGCGCCTACGAGGACACCATCACCGAGCTCTGCGAGATCGTGCACGGTCACGGCGGCCAGGTGTACGTCGACGGCGCGAACCTCAATGCCCTGCTGGGTTACGCCAAGCCGGGAGAGTTCGGCGGCGACGTGTCGCACCTCAACCTGCACAAGACGTTCTGCATCCCGCACGGCGGCGGTGGCCCCGGTGTGGGTCCGGTCGCGGTCCGTGAGCACCTCGCGCCGTACCTCCCGTCGCACGCCATGCACCCGGAGCCCGCCAAGCGGCAGGGCATCGGCCCGATCAGTGCGGCGCCGTACGGCTCCGCGGGCATCCTGCCGATCTCGTGGGCCTACATCCGGCTGATGGGCGCGGAGGGCCTGACCCGGGCGACCGCGGCGGCGGTGCTGTCCGCCAACTACATCGCGGCCCGGCTCGGCGAGCACTACCCGGTGCTCTACCAGGGCCACGGCGGCCTCGTCGCCCACGAGTGCATCCTCGACGTCCGCGGCCTCACCAAGGACACCGGCGTGACCGTCGACGATGTCGCCAAGCGGCTCGTCGACTACGGCTTCCACGCACCGACCATGTCGTTCCCCGTCGCGGGCACGCTGATGGTCGAGCCGACCGAGTCCGAGGACCTCGCCGAGATCGACCGCTTCTGCGAGGCGATGATCGCGATCAAGGCCGAGATCGACCGGGTCGGCGCGGGGGAGTGGACGGCCGAGGAGTCCCCGCTCCGGGGCGCCCCGCACACCTCGCGCGCGCTGGTCGGGGAGTGGGACCGCGCCTACTCGCGCGAGCTCGCGGTCTTCCCGGGCGGCATCACCGGACCCAACGGCTCGAGTGACAAGTACTGGCCACCGGTCGCCCGGATCGACCAGGCGTACGGCGACCGCAACCTCGTCTGCGCCTGCCCGCCGCCCGACGCATTCGCCGAATGAGCGCAGCGGTCGCCGACGTGACGGGCCGCCGGCTGCTGGTCCACCTGGCCACGGCCCAGTCGGTCGGTCGCCTGCCCTCCGTGGTGGCCGGTCTCGTGCGCGACGGCTCGGTCGTCTGGCGCGGCTCCTACGGGGCCGCGGCGGTGCCGGGCCACGACCCCTTCGACGTGCAGTACCGCATCGGCTCGATCACGAAGACGATGACCGCGGTGCTCGTCCTGCAGCTGGTGCGCGACGGCCGGATCGGGCTGGACGACCCGGCCTCGGTGGTGCTGGGCGACGTCGGCTATGCCGACCGGTCGCTCCGCACGCTGCTGGCGCACAGCTCGGGCATGCAGTCCGAGCCGGCCGGTCCGTGGTGGGAGCGTTCACCCGGAGTGACCTGGGACGAGCTCTCGGCCGCCCACGACGGGTCGGCTGCCGCCTTCCCGGCCCACGAGCAGTTCCACTACTCCAACCTGGGCTACGCCCTGCTCGGTGAGGTCGCGGCCCGGCTGCACGGGCGGACCTGGTGGGACTGCGTCGCCACCCTCGTGCTGGAGCCCCTCGGCATGACCCGCACGTCGTACCACCCCGAGGGCGCGGCCGCGCCGGGCCAGAGCGTGCACCCCTACGAGTCCGTGCTCGTCGCCGAGCCCTCGACCGACACCGGCGCGATGGCCCCGGCCGGGCAGGTCTGGGCGACGCTGGACGACCTGGCGACGTACGCCGCCTTCCTGCTCCTGGGGCACGGCGACGTGCTGTCGGCCGACCTGCTCGCCCGGGCGTTCGGGCCGCAGTCGGGCAGTGCGCGTGACGGCCTGGGCTACGCGCACGGGCTGGGCTTCCAGATCTTCCCCGGTGGGTCCGGGACGCTCCCCGGCCACAGCGGCTCGATGCCCGGCTT
>JAOPYB010000309.1 GCA_025964835.1 Nocardioides sp.
CCGGGAGTGCGCCAGCGGCACGGGACTCGACATGGGTAGATGGTGGCACGGGAGACCTCGTTGGTTGAGGAGGTCGCCCTGGCGACCGTCTCGAAACCCGGCGACACCAGGACGCCGCGGCTCCGCCTGCGCGCCGGGGCCCCGGCGGCCGGGATCCACCCCTTTCGCTCCTTCGTCGCTCCAGGGGGGCCAGTCCCAGCCACCGCCCGCCGGGGCCCCGTCGCTCCGGCTGCGCCGCGGCGCCCGCCCCGCCGTACCGTCCGCATTCCGCAAGGTCCCCTCAAAAGGCGTGTCGGGGCGCTGGCCTTGCGACAGGATTCGGGATGGCCGTGGGGTTCCCCCGGCGCGCGGTGAGGGAGTGGGCATGGCACGCACGGGACAGCAGCTGCGGCAGCGGACCAAGAAGGCGATGGCGGAGGGCGGCACGACGTCGAACAGGTCCGCGACGAGGTCCGCGTCGGAGCAGCGGTTCGGGGACCGGGCCCGCTACTGGTTCGACAACTCGATGGCCGGCGGCACCCCGGCGCTGATCGCCTGGCTCACGGTGATCACACTGGTGCTCGTCACGGTGTTCACCGTCGTCACCACGATCTTCCGGCTGCGCTCGTCGGACACCACCGGCCGGGGCTTCTTCAAGGAGCTCTTCTACAGCCTGTTGCACGCCCTCGACCCCGGCTACATCGGCGGGGACGTGGGGTCGTGGGGCTTCCTGCTCACGATGCTGCTGCTGACCATCGGCGGCCTGTTCATCGTCAGCGCCCTGATCGGCGTCATCGCCACCGGCATCGACGCGAAGCTCGCGGAGCTGCGGCGCGGCCGCTCGATCGTCCTCGAGAAGGACCACACGGTGGTGCTCGGCTGGTCGGACTCGATCTTCACGATCGTGCGCGAGCTGACCCTCGCCAACGAGAGCAGGCGCCGGCCGGTCATCGTGATCCTCGCCGACCGCGACAAGGTCGAGATGGAGGACGAGCTCAAGGCCAAGGTGCCCGACACGCGGGGCACCCGCATCATCTGCCGGTCCGGCTCGCCGATGGACATCGACGACCTCGCGCTGAGCAGCCACGCATCCGCGCGCTCCGTGATCCTGCTGGCGCCGGACTCCGAGGACCCGGACAGCGAGGTCATCAAGACGCTGCTGGCGCTCACGCACGGCGGGCCCGACGGGCCGCGGATCGTCGCCGAGATCCGCAACCCCAGCAACCTCGAGGCCGCACGGCTGGTCGGCGCGGACCGCACGGTGCTCCTGGACATCCGCGAGACCGTCGCGAAGCTGGTCGTGCAGACGTCGCGGCAGTCCGGTGCGGCAGCGGTCTACACCGAGCTGTTCGACTACGACGGCGACGAGATCTACTTCCTGGAGGAGCACGCGCTCGCGGGATCGACGTACGGCGATGCGCAGCTGGCGTTCGAGAGCGCCTCGGTGATCGGGATGATCGACGGTGGCCTGACCAAGCTGAACCCGCCCGCGGACACGCCCATCGGCACCCAGACGCTGATCGTCGTCGCCGAGGACGACTCGGCCCTGGACGGGTCCACACTGAGCACCACCCGCCCCGACCTCGAGGTGCTGGGCAGCGAGGAGGGCCGCGACGAGCACCCGACGAGGGCGCTCCTGGTCGGCTGGAACGAGCGGGCGCCGATCATCCTGCGCGAGCTCGACCACTACGCGCCGCCCGGCTCGTCGCTGGTGCTGCTCACGTCGCACGGTGAACCGCGGGTCCCCGTCCTCGAGAACCTCGAGGTGACCGTCGTGCACGGCCCGACCACCGACCGGGCGACGCTGGAGACGCACGTCGTGCCGGGCCTCGACCAGGTGATCGTGCTCTGCTACTCCGACCACCTCGGCGTGCAGGCCGCCGATGCCCGCACCCTGGTCACGCTGCTGCACGTGCGCGACATCCTGGCCCACTTCGAGGAGTTCACGCCGGTGGTGAGCGAGATGCTCGACGACCGCAACCGCGTGCTGGCCCAGGTCGCGCACGTCGACGACGTCGTCGTCAGCGGCGAGATCGTCAGTCTGCTCGTCACCCAGCTCTCGGAGGACCAGCGGCTGGAGTCGGTCTTCGGCGAGTTGCTCGGCAACGAGGGCAGCGAGATCTACCTGCGCCCCGCCGAGTGGTACGTCCAGCCGGGTCACGAGGTGAGCTTCGCGACGATCGTGGCCGGCGCCGTACGCCGCAACGAGACCGCGCTCGGCTACCGCTCGGTCTCCCTGGCCGGTGACCAGGGCAGCGGCTTCGGCGTCCGGGTGAACCCGGGCAAGGCCGAGACGTTCCTCGTCCAGCCGGGCGACCGTGTGGTCGTGCTCGCCGAGGTGTGACGGCGCCCGGGTGCGACACTGGCCCCATGAACGAGGGCGACGTCGACGAGGTCTGGTTGGTACGGCACGGCGAGACCGAGTGGAGCCGCAGTGGCCGGCACACGTCGACGACCGACCTGCCGCTGCTACCCGAGGGAGAGAGCGTCGCGCGCGGCCTGCGCGAACGTCTCGCCGGGATCGACTTCGCGCTCGTCCTGACGAGCCCGCGGCAGCGAGCCCGGACGACCGCCGCGCTGGCCGGGCACGAGGAGGCCGAGGTGGATCCGGACCTGGCCGAGTGGGCGTACGGCGACTACGAGGGCGTGACGACCGCGAAGATCCGCG
>JAOPYB010000310.1 GCA_025964835.1 Nocardioides sp.
CCCGCGAACCACGGCGGGAACTCCTGCTCGAACAGCTGCGGCACGGACGCCTGCGCGTTCTCGACCTTGATGCCGGCCGCGATCGCGACGAAGCCGAGCAGGGCGAGCAGCCCGAGGAGGAAGGAGTACGCCGGCAGCAGGGCCGCGTTGCGCCGGATCACCGTACGGCTGCGGGTGGACAGCACCCCGGTGATCGAGTGCGGGTACATGAAGAGGGCGAGCGCCGATCCCAGCGCCAGCGACGCGTAGGCCCACTGGGCGGCCGGTGGCGGCACGACGCCCTGCGGCGACGCGGTGCCGGCGGCGATCGCGTCGGCGTTCTTCGCGTTGTTGGCCGCGAAGGTGTCGGAGGCCACCGAGAAGATGTGGCCCCAGCCGCCGACCTGCGAGGGCAGGTAGATCACGGCGACGATGATGACGAGGTAGATCAACGTGTCCTTGACGAACGCGATCAGGGCGGGCGCGCGCAGGCCCGACGAGTAGGTGTACGCCGCGAGCACCCCGAACGCGATGAACAGCGGCAGGTCCTGCTGGAACCAGTTGTCGTTCGCGTTGCCGATGCCCATCACCTGGAGCACCACCTGCATGCCGACGAGCTGGAGTGCGATGTAGGGCATCGTCGCGAGGATGCCGGTGACCGCGACCGCGAGCGCTAGCGGCCTGCTGTCGTAGCGGCCGCGCACGAAGTCGGCGGGCGTGACGTAGCTGTGCCGGTGCGAGACCGACCACAGCCGCGGCAGGAACAGGAAGATCAGTGGGTAGATGACGATCGTGTAGGGGACGGCGAAGAAGCCGACCACGCTGCCGGCGTACAGCGTCGCGGGGACCGCGATGAACGTGTACGCCGTGTAGATGTCACCGCCGATCAGGAACCAGGCGATGAACGTGCCGAAGCCGCGGCCGCCCAGGCCCCACTCGTCGAGGGTGTCGAGGGACTCGGCCCGGCGCCAGCGCGCGGCCGCGAAGCCGAGCACGGTGACGAGCAGGAAGAGGAACGTGAAGACGCCGACCGCGATGCCGTTCATCGCTCATCCCTCCTCGAGCGACGGGCCGCCTTGTCGCGGGCATCGGCCCTGCTGGAGAGCACGAACGCGCTCGCGGTGAGCACGGCGGCGCCGAGCACGAGCGCGAACTGGAACCAGAAGAAGAACGGGAAGCCGAACAGCTCGGGGTCCGTCCGGTCGTAGATCGGGACCACCAGCGGCACCACGACCGCCGGCGCGAGCAGGACCAGGACCAGGATCCAGAGCCCTCGTGACGAGCCGCCCGCCGGGCGGTCGGGGACCTCTGTCATGTGCACCTCCGAGTTCGGCAAGCAAGACTGTGACCTCGAGTGACCCTAGTCACTGGGACGCCCCGGCTCCTAGTGCCCGGCGGAAGGATCCTGCGGTGGCCATCGACCTCTCCCGGTACGACGACTGGACGACCCGGCTCGCCGAGCGGGGCGCCACGGACCCGGACGTGCGCGTGGTCTGGGTCGGCGCGGACTTCGACGTCGACCACGTCTGAGAGCTGCCGCGGTCGACCTGGCCGGACGGCCGCCAGTGCTTCGTCAACCTGCAGGCGCGGCCCGGCGCCCTCACCGAGCCGACCCGGATCATCGACCTGCACGTCTCCGAGCTCGCGGACCACCACCGCTTCGTCGACGTGCGCCGGCACGGGACGCCGATCGTCCTGCACGACCCCGACGGGCTCATCGAGCTGCGCCACGACGACGAGACCGCGCTGGCCGCCGCGACCGCGGAGGCCGTCGACCAGGTCCACCAGCGCCGGGCCACGGCCGAGTGGCTGGTCAACCGGGCGATCCGGCGCGGGCCGGACGCGGAGGCGGTGCACCTGTACCTCGGCTTCGCCCTCGGGCCACTCGTGCGGCTGCTCCGCGTCGAGCACTGTCCGTGGCGGCACGACTTCGGGCTGCGCTACCTGGCCGAGGACCTGCCCGGCGCGGTCGCGGCCCGGGTGGCCACGCTGCTGCCCGGCAGTGGCGACCTCGCCGAGCTGTCGGGCGAGTGCTTCGCCTGGATGGACGAGCTCCTGTCGAGGTGAACCGGCGCCCCGGAGCCGGTGCGGACATGAGACAGGGCCCCGCGCGATGCGCGAGGCCCTGTCATCAGGTAGCCGAGATCAGGGTGCGATCTGCTTGCCCGTCCTGCTGCCGACACACAGGAGCGTGCTCCACACGGAGCCACCGCCGGTGTTCCAGTAGCGGAACGCCCGGGTCTTGGGACGCGGGTCCATGCCGAGCCACCAGGTGTGCCACGGGTCGTCGATCCAGAAGCCGGCGACCATGCCCTTGTCGTAGAACTTGCTCTCGCAGGACTGCTGCACCTCGTAGCCGGTGTTGACCGGGATCGTGTAGTGCGTGCCGCCCCAGCCCGTGTCCCACGTCGTGTAGAGGTTGTGGGCGTGCGGTCCGTTGCCGGCGGCGCCGGTCTTGATCTGCAGGCACCGGTAGTAGGTGTCGACGTCCGCCGGAGCGCCGGAGACCAGGAAGCCCCAGTGCCAGCCGTAGAAGTCCGACGTCGGCCAGCTGCGGAAGGGCCGGCCGTAGCCGGTGGTGAACTTGAAGCCGGGGGCCACCACGACCTCACCGGACACGCAGGTCGCGGTGTGGTCGAAGGTGTTGGTCCCGGACGCGAGAGCGGCGTGCGACATGTCCTTGCGGTTCGACAGCACGATCGGGTGGCTGTGCCCGTGCTGGCCCTCGGTGTCGGCCTGCATGCAGGTCAGGAAGATCTTGAGCTGGGCGTCCCCGTCGGCACCGTTGGAGAACTTGAAGTGCCACAGGGACGCGTTCGCGTTGTCGCCGTACGACCAGAGGACCTGGACGTCGCGCTCGTCACCGAACGTGTCCGTGTCGGGGTTGGCCTGGTCGACGTGGTCGACGCGCCACATCCCGTCGAGGACGTAGTCGCTGCCGTCGCAGGAGAGGTCCTTGACCAACGTGTTGTCGGGGAACTCGCCGCTGAGGTCGACGTGTGCCTCGACCTTGTACATCTTGACGTGGTGCGGCCTCGGGGCGGACGCCTGCGCCGGGCTCGACACACTGGCCACCAGGGCCAGGGGGGCCAGAAGTGCCGCGAACGCCGAGCCGATCAGGAATTTGCGGGATTGTCGCTGTGGGGACATCGTTCGGCTCCTCGTGACTGACTCTCGGACCACGTAGACCGTTGCCCGAGCCGGCGCACATCGGCGCCCGAGTCGCCACACAAGACCGGCACCCCAGACCGGCTGCCCCTAAGTTAGTCATTTCCACCCGAGGGCGGAACGGTGGTCTTTACCAGCCAGCACCGCGACCTAGCTACCAGCGGCGGGTGTGCACCCGGTTGCGGTGCCGCGCGATCACGAAGAACCACACCAGCAGCCCGACGAGCAGCAGCGGCAGGTGGGTGAGGACCGTGAGCACCAGGAGCACGGCGAGCACCAGGAGGAACGGCGTCGGCAGACCCCGGCGCCACGGCCCGACCCGGCCCGCCGACCAGAAGCCGCGGCCCGTCGTCGGCGTACGTCGGGCGGCCGGGGCCGCGGCGTACGCCGGGCCGTAGGACGTGCCCGGCAGGTCGCGGAAGACCGGGGTCAGCTCACCGCGGGTGCGGCTCGACCAGACCTGGTCCAGCCGCTCCGCGTGCTCCTCGGCGGTGAGCCGCCCCTGGGCGTAGTGCTCGCCCAGCTCGGTGGCCGCCTGCTCACGCTCGGCGTCACTCATCCGGAGGTGCTCCTCGGTCATGCCGGGTCCTCCTCGTCGTCGTCCTCGGTGTACGGGTCGCCGTCGGCCAGCAGGCCGTAGAGCTTGCGCCGGGTCTCGACGAGGATCTCCACCGCGTCGCGACGCTGCTGGTCGGTGCCCGTGGTGACGATCTGCCACACCGCGCCCATGACCTGGCCGATCTCCGGCTTGAGGCCGGCGGACTCGGTCTCCTGCGCGCGGCGACGCGACTCGAACGGCGTCCAGACGCCCGCCAGCTCGTCGGCGTTGTCCGCGACGTACGCCTGGCCCGCCTCGGTGAGCCGGAGGCTGCGGCGGCCGCGCTCGTCGTCGGTCTCCACGAGACCCTCGTCCTGGAGCTGCTGGATGGTCGGGTAGACCGACCCGGGGCTCGGGCGCCAGGCGCCGTTGCTCTTGTCGGCGATCTGCTGGATCACCTGGTAGCCGTTGAGCGGCTCGCCGCCGG
>JAOPYB010000160.1 GCA_025964835.1 Nocardioides sp.
TGCCGTCGCGGTGCTGGGTGCCCCGGAAGGTGTAGTCGATCCCCTTGAGGCCGATCGCGATGCCGTTCGGGGCGAGGCTGGCCGAGTCGAGGTGCTTGTGCACCGTGCGCCCGCCGGTGCCCTGGCACGGGATCGTGCGCGGCTGGACGCCACCGAGGTGCAGCACACCGTCGCCGGCCTGCAGGTCGAGCGGCATCGAGGTGGAGCGGAAGACGCCGGCCGGGGCCGGGCCGCCGATGACGGCGCGGGCGTGGCCGAGCTGCAGGTCCTGCTCCTCGCCCGTCGCGGTGATCTTGAACTCCAGGGCCTTCACGTCGGACTCGGCACCGTGCTTGGTGGCGTTGCCCTTCTTGTAGCCCATGGCGATCGACCCGAGCTGCGGGATCTCGATGACGCCGTTGTCCTGCAGGACGGTGATGACCTGACCGGCGAGCTCGCCGCCGGTGCTGGTCAGGGCGTCGAGGAGGTCGGTGAGCTCCGCCGGGATCGGCACGCCGTTGTCGGTGAGGACACTGATGTCGATCGCGAGCTCGGGAGCCGTGAACGACTCCTTGTGGCCGTAGCCCTTGGCGGTGTGGAAGGCGTCCGCGGTCGTGGTCAGGCCCTTGAGAGTGACGATCGGGGTGGACTCGTCCTGGCCGGGCAGCGTGCCGCCGAGGACGATGTCGCCGAGGTGGTTGACGGCGCGGACGCCGTCCTGGCCGGCGTCCCGGTAGCTGAACGTCCTGCTGTCGGAGGCGGACAGCTGGATCAGTGAGTTGTCGGGGGCGCTCAGCATCGAGCTCTGCTGGACGTCGCGGCCGGTCATCCGGGTGCAGCGCAGCGGTGCGACGGCGTCCTTGGCACTGAGCGTCTGGACGTTGCCGGTGGTGAGCTGGGCGCCGACGGCGGTGCCCTTGTAACCGAATCCCGAGATCTTGTGCCCGCTGCCCGAGCGGGCCTGGTCGGCCGAGGCGAAGGGGCTCGCCGTCAGGGTGCCGGCGACCGCGGCACAGATCGTGGTGGCGGCAAGTGCCCGCCGGACGGATGTCTTCACTGCTGTTCTCCCTCATGAGGCGCTGGTGGTCGAGCGCGGGAGAGCGACTCCCGGCCCAGTGCACGCCAACCCGAGTCCGACGGCGCTGACTCAACGAAGTCTTATGTTCGAGGTCACGTTTCAAACCTCCGACCCAGGAGAGGGGGTCGACTGGTCTGGACCGCCCGGAAGATCGGAGGCCGACCGTGGTCAACCGGGCGGGTGTGGAGAGACAATTCCCGGTTCGCCAGACCGGCAGTGCTGCTTGCGCCCCCGGCAGGATTCGAACCTGCGGCACCTGGTACCGGAAACCAGTGCTCTATCCCCTGAGCTACGGAGGCATCAGCCCCGCTGTGTGGACCACGGGGCTGCGCGTCACCCTACAACCGGGTCGCCGTCGGCCCGTAACCGCCCCGGACGTCCCACCCCGCATATCGATGCGGGGCCGGGCGCCCCGCGCCGATACCCTTGGGCGGTGACTCCCGAACAGCTGTCCGCCGCGATCGTCGACGTCCTGACGACGCTGTCCACCGAGGGTGCGATCACCCTGCCGGACGGCGTCCCGGCGAGCGTGACGGTGGAGCGCCCGCGGCAGAGGGGACACGGCGACTACGCGACGAACGTCGCCCTCCAGCTCGCCAAGAAGGCCGGCACCAACCCACGGGGGTTCGCCGAGCTCGTCCGGGCCCGCCTCGAGGCGCGCGACGGGATCGCGGCCGTCGAGATCGCCGGACCCGGTTTCCTCAACATCACCGTCGCCGCGGGCGCTCAGGGTGTCGTTGCGGCGCAGATCGTCGACGCAGGGTCGTCGTACGGCTCGTCCGACGCGTTCGCGGGCGAGAAGATCGACCTCGAGTTCGTGTCGGCCAACCCGACCGGACCGCTCCACATCGGCGGCGTGCGGTGGGCGGCGGTCGGTGACGCGCTCGGCCGGATCTTCACGATGACCGGCGCCGAGGTGACGCGGGAGTACTACTTCAACGACCACGGCGCCCAGATCGACCGGTTCAGCAGGTCACTGCTCGCGAGCGCGAAGGGCGAGCCGGCGCCGGAGGACGGCTACGGTGGCGACTACATCCACGAGATCGCCTCGGCGGTCGTCGCGAAGGAGCCGCAGGTCAAGAATCTCCCCGACGACGAGGCGCAGGAGGTCTTCCGGGCCGAGGGCGTCGAGATGATGTTCGAGGAGATCAAGCGGAGCCTGCACGACTTCGGGGTCGACTTCGACGTCTACTTCCACGAGAACAACCTCCACGAGAGCGGCGCCGTCGATCGGGCCATCGCGCGCCTGGCCGAGCTGGGCAACACCTACGAGAAGGACGGTGCGCTCTGGCTCGCCACCGAGAAGTACGGCGACGACAAGGACCGGGTGATCATCAAGTCCGACGGCGACGCGTCGTACCTCTCCGGTGACCTCGCCTACTACCTCGACAAGCGCGAGCGTGGCTTCGACCGCTGCTTCATCATGCTCGGCGCCGACCACCACGGCTACGTCGGCCGGATGAACGCCATGTGCGCCGCCTTCGGCGACGAGCCCGGCAAGAACCTCGAGATCCTGATCGGCCAGATGGTCAATCTGCTCCGCAACGGCGAGCCGCTGCGGATGTCCAAGCGGGCCGGCACGATCGTCACGATCGATGACCTGGTCGGCGCGATCGGCGTCGACGCCAGCCGCTACGCCCTGGCGCGCTACAGCTCGGACTCCAACATCGACCTGGACCTGGACCTGTGGGCCAGGCAGACCAACGACAACCCGGTCTACTACGTCCAGTACGCCCACGCCCGGGTCTCCGGGATCCTCCGTAACGCCGACGAGCTCGGCATCGAGGTCTCGACGAGCTCGACCGCCGAGGGTGGGTTCGACCCGAGCCTGCTCGCCCACGAGAAGGAGGGTGAGCTGCTGCGGTCGCTGGCCGAGTTCCCGCGGGTGGTAGCCAGCGCCGCCGAGCTCCGCGAGCCGCACCGGGTGGCGCGCTACCTCGAGGACATGGCCGGGGTCTACCACCGCTTCTACGACAGCTGCCGGGTGCTCCCGATGGGCGACGAGGAGCCGGGCGACC
>JAOPYB010000169.1 GCA_025964835.1 Nocardioides sp.
GCAGTCGCTCCACGGAGAAGCCGAGCCGGTCCAGCACGCCCACGCGGAAGTTCTCCATCAGCACGTCCGACCGCGCCACCAGCCGCGCCAGCAGGTCCTTGTCCGCCTCCGACTTGAGGTCGAGGACGAGTGACTCCTTGTTGCGGTTCGCCGAGAGGAAGTACGTCGACTCCCGCTCCTCCTCGGCGCCGATGAACGGCGGCCCCCAGCCGCGGGTGTCGTCGCCGGCGGGGGACTCGACCTTGATGACCCGGGCCCCCATGTCGCCGAGCATCATCGCCGCGTGCGGGCCGGCGAGCGCCCGGGTGAGGTCGAGCACGACGAGGTCGGAGAGCGGTCCTTCGTTCATGCGCCGAGCCAACCACGGGCGACCCACCGGCGCACTGGCAGGTCTCGACGGAACCGTCGGTGCCGGGTGGTTAGGTGGGCATCATGAGCTCACCGACGACCTACCGCCTGGTGCGGCCGGACGTCGCGGTGGGCATGCCCACCCTCGACGAGCACCAGCAGGCCGTCGTCGACCACGCGGGCGGCCCGCTGCTGGTGCTGGCCGGCCCCGGCACCGGCAAGACCACGACCCTGGTCGAGGCGATCGTCGAGCGCATCGAGCAGCGCGGGGCGAGCCCCGACCAGGTGCTCGCCCTGACGTTCTCCCGCAAGGCCGCCGAGCAGCTCCGCGACCGGGTGACGGCCCGCGTCGGCCGGACCATGGCGACCAGCATCGGCTCGACGTTCCACTCCTTCGCCTACGGGCTGATCCGCCAGTACGCACCCGCCGACCTCTACGAGGGGCCGCTGCGCCTGCTGAGCGCGCCCGAGCAGGACGTCGTCCTCCAGGAGCTCCTCACCGATGCGCCCGAGTCGGTGCGCTGGCCCGAGACGCTGCGCCGCGCCGTGGGCACCCGCGGGTTCGCCACCGAGGTGCACGCGGTCCTCGCGCGGGCGCGCGAGAAGGGCCTGGAGGGCGACGACCTCCGGGCGCTCGGCCTCGAGCACGGCCTCGACGAGTACGTCGCCGCCGGCGAGTTCCTCGAGCAATACCTGACGGTCCTCGACAGCCGCGGTGCCGTCGACTACGCCGACCTGATCCGTCGGGCCGTGCTGGTCGCCGAAGAGCACCGCGACGAGCTGCGCCGGCGCTACCACCACGTGTTCGTCGACGAGTACCAGGACACCGACCCCGGCCAGGTGGCGCTGCTCCGCGCGCTCGCCGGCGACGGCCGCAACCTCACGGTCGTCGGCGACCCGCACCAGTCCATCTACGCGTTCCGCGGCGCCGAGGTGCGCGGCATCCTGGAGTTCCCGGCCGCGTTCCCGCGCAGCGACGGCGCGCGCGCCGATGTCGTGGTCCTGCGCAGCACCCGGCGCTTCGGCGCCGCGCTCCTGCGTGCCTCGCAGCGGATCGCGGCCCGGCTGCCGATGCCGGGCAGCATCGACTCCGACGCGCGCCGGGCCTTCCTCGAGCCCCTCTCGGTCGCGCGGCACGGCGACGGGCGGGTCCAGGTGCTCACCTTCGACACCGAGCGCGCCGAGTCCGAGCACCTCGCCGACCTGCTCCGCCGGGCCCACCTCGAGGACGGCGTCGGCTGGTCCGACATGGCGGTCCTGGTCCGCTCCGGGCGCTCCACGATCCCCTCGCTGCGCCGCTCGCTGATCGGTGCGGGCGTGCCCGTCGAGGTCGCCGCGGACGACACCCCGCTGGTCCAGGAGCCCGCGGTCCGCAGCCTCGTCGACGCCCTGAACGCGGTGCTCCACCTCGAGGCCGACGACCCGCAGCAGCGTGGCTACGTCGACCCCCAGCGCGCGCACGGCCTGCTCCAGTCCCCGCTCGCGGGTCTCGACGCCGCCGACGTGCGCGTGCTGGCGCGGGTCCTGCGGATGCGCGACAAGGAGCGCGCCGGGGCCGAGGGCCGCTCGCCGCAGCGGTCGGCCGAGCTGCTCCGCGTCGCCCTGGTCGACACCCGCGTGCTCGACGAGCTGCGCGCCACCGCGGAGCACGGCGGGCTCGGCGCCGTCACGCGGGCCTCCGACCTCGCCCGGCTGCTGCGCCGGGCCCGTGACCTGATGCTCGGCGGCGCCACCTCCGAGGAGGTGCTGTGGGCACTGTGGAGCAGCACCGACTGGCCCACCCGGCTGCGCCAGGCGATCGCCCGCGGCGGTGCCGCGGCCCGCAGCGCCCACCGCGACCTCGACGCCGTGTGTGCGCTCTTCGACGAGGCAGCGCGGGTCGAGGACCGGCGCGGCCACACCGGCCTCGACTCGTTCCTGTCGACGCTGGTCGCCCAGCAGATCCCCGGCGACACGCTCGCGGAGCAGGGGATCCGCGGCGACGCGGTGCGGATGCTGACCGCCCACCGGTCCAAGGGCCTCGAGTGGCGGCTGGTGGTCGTCGCCCACGTCCAGGAGGGCGGGTGGCCCGACCTGCGGCGCCGCGCGACCCTGCTCCAGGCCGACCGGATCGGCACCGACGGGCTGGTCCCGCCGACCACCACCCGCGAGCTCCTGGCCGACGAGCGCCGGCTCTTCTACGTCGCCTGCACGCGCGCTCGCGAGCGGCTGGTCGTGACGGCCGTCGCCTCGACGGACGAGGACGGCGAGCAGGCGTCCCGGTTCCTCGACGAGCTCACCCCACGCGCCGAGCACCGCCAGGGTCGCCCCCGCAGGCCGCTGTCCCTGGCCGGTCTCGTCGCCGAGCTGCGCCGCACGGTCGCCGACGACCGCAACACCGACCACCTCCGCCGTGCGGCCGCTCACCGGCTGGCCCGGCTGACCGAGGAGCACCGCGGCGGGCGCGCCTGGGTGCCGGCGGCCGACCCGGCGAGCTGGTGGGGCACCCGCGGCTTCAGCGCCGCGGCCGACCCGTTGCGCGACCCCGCACAGCCGGTGCTGCTCAGCGCGAGCGCGCTGACCAGCCTCGAGCAGTGCCCGGCGAAGTGGTTCCTCGAGACCGAGGCCGGCGGCGAGCGGGCCTCGACCCAGTCCCAGGGGTTCGGCAACGTGGTGCACGCCCTCGCCGACCGGATCAGCAAGGAGGACGCCGGGACCACCCCGGTCGACGAGCTGGTCGACGACCTGATGGGCCACGTCGACCAGGTGTGGGAGCAGGTCCCGTTCCGCACCCCGTGGTCCGGTGGCCGCGAGCGCGAGGAGGTCCGGCTCGCCCTGACCCGGTTCCTCACCTGGCACCGGCGCGCCGACGCACGGACCGTCATCGACACCGAGCGCAAGATCCGGGCCGAGGTGCGGCTCCCGGACGGTCAGGTCGTGGCGCTGCACGGCTACGCCGACCGGCTCGAGGTCGACGACCGGGGCCGCGTCGTCGTGGTCGACCTCAAGACCAGCAAGTACACCCCCACCAACGACGAGGTCACCGTCCACCCGCAGCTCGGGCTCTACCAGATCGCCGTCGAGAACGGCGCGCTCGACGACGTCGTCCCCGGTGCCGAGCCGGGCGGCGCGGAGCTCTGGCAGCTGCGACACGAGAGCTACAGGTCGCTCAAGGTCCAGCGCCAGGAGCCCCAGGAGGCCGACGACGACGGCGTGCGACCCATCGAGCACCAGCTGATGGCCGCCGCCACCGCGGTGCGCGAGGAGCGCTTCCCCGCCCGGCCCGGCGGGCACTGCGAGCACTGCGACTTCACGGTGCTGTGCCCGGCCAAGAGCTCCGGGACGGTGCTCTCGTGACGGTCACCGCCGCCCCCGTCTCGATCGGCAGCCCCGCCGAGCTGCAGGCCGTGATGGGCACCACCTACGCCGTGAGCCCCCAGCAGTGGGCCGCGATCTCGGCACCCCTCGAGCCCGCGGTGGTGATCGCAGGTGC
>JAOPYB010000175.1 GCA_025964835.1 Nocardioides sp.
CCGCCGCTGGACAGGGCGACCCGGCGGCCCGCCTCGGCGGTGACCAGCTCCTCGTTGCCCACCACCGCGATCCGCAGGCCACCGCCGGCGCTCGAGCAGGCCAGCACCTCGGCCCCGGCCGCCCGGGCGTCCGAAGCGGCCAGCCGCGCCAGGCAGGCGTCGTAGCCGTCGAGGATGTCGCCGGTCCCGTCCGGAGTCGGGAGCGTCGTGGGGTGCTCGGCCGCGGCCAGCACCCGTCCCTCGGCGAGGTCGACCAGGACCGCCTTGGTGAACGTCGAGCCGAAGTCGACGCAGATGGCGACCTCAGCCGAGGGCACGGTCGAGATCGGCGATCAGGTCGTCCGCGCTCTCGATGCCGACGCTGAGCCGGATCAGGTCTGCGGGCACCTCCAGGTCGGTGCCGGCGACGCTGGCGTGGGTCATCCGGCCGGGGTGCTCGATCAGGGACTCGACGCCGCCCAGCGACTCGCCCAGCGTGAAGACCTCGGCGTTCTCGCAGACGGCGAGCGCGTGCGCCTCGCCGCCCGTGACACGGAACGACACCATGCCGCCGAAGCGCTTCATCTGCCGGGCCGCGACCGCGTGGCCGGGGTGCTCCTGCAGACCCGGGTAGATCACCTGCGAGACGGCCGGATGTCCGGTGAGGAACTCGACGACCCGCTCCGCGTTGTCGCAGTGCCGGTCCATCCGCACCCCGAGCGTCTTGAGCCCGCGGTGGGTCAGGAACGCGTCGAAGGGCCCGGGCACCGCGCCCAGGGCGTTCTGGTGGAAGGTGATCGCGTCGGCCAGCTCGAGGTCGCGCACGACGACGGCGCCGCCGACGACGTCGGAGTGGCCACCGACGTACTTCGTCGTCGAGTGCACCACGATGTCGGCGCCGAGAGTCAGCGGCTGCTGCAGGTACGGCGACGCAAAGGTGTTGTCGACGACCAGCAGCGCACCGGCCTCGTGGGCGTCGCCGGCCAGGGCCTCGATCTCACCGATGTTGAGCAGCGGGTTGGTCGGCGTCTCGACCCAGACGACGCTCGTCTGCCCGGGACGGATCGCCGCCCGCACCGCGTCGACGTCCGAGACCGCGGCCGGGCTGTGCTCGACGCCCCACACCTTCGCGACCTTGTCGAAGAGCCGGTAGGTGCCGCCGTACGCGTCGTCGGGGATCACGACGTGGCCACCCGGTCTGCAGACCGAGCGGATGACCGTGTCCTCCGCGGCCAGGCCGGAGGCGAACGCGAACCCGCGCTCGCCCTCCTCCAGCGCCGCGAGGGCGCCCTCGAGCGCGGTGCGGGTCGGGTTGCCGGAGCGGCTGTACTCGTAGCCGCCCCGCAGCCCACCCACGCCGTCCTGTTTGTACGTCGAGGTCGCGTAGATGGGCGGGATCACCGCGCCGGTCATCGGGTCGGGCTCGTAGCCGGCGTGGATCGCACGCGTCTCGAAGCCGGACGCCTTCCAGTTGTGCTCGGTCCTGTGCTGCTGCTCGCTCATCCCCCGAGGCTATCGACCCGGGTCCGCAGACCGGGAACGGACCGGCACCAACCGGTGTTGCACACTGTGAGAGCCAACCCGAGGAGTGAAATTGTCGATCTTCAGTCGCCACAAGACCGAGCTCGTCTCCCCCGACCAGGCGCTGCCCGGCCGGAGCGAGCGCAACTTCCAGCTCGCCGCGAAGCACCGCGTCCTGGACGCGCCGCTGGTCACCGACGAGGCCCCCGAGGGCTTCGAGGTGGCGCTGTTCGGACTCGGCTGCTTCTGGGGCGCCGAGGAGATCTACTGGCAGATCCCGGGCGTGTGGTCCACGTCCGTCGGGTACGCCGGCGGCTCGACGCCGAACCCGTCGTACGAGGAGGTCTGCTCGGGCCGCACCGCGCACACCGAGGCGATCCGGATCGTCTTCGACCCCTCGAAGGTGTCCTACGCCGACCTGGTCAAGCGCTTCTTCGAGGTGCACGACCCGACCCAGGGGATGCGCCAGGGCAACGACGTGGGCACGCAGTACCGCTCGGCGATCTACTTCACGACACCCGAGCAGGAGCACACCGCACGCGAGCTGACGAAGGTCTACGGCGACGAGCTCGAGCGCCGCCGCCTCGGCGCCATCACCACCGAGATCCGCGAGGTGCCGACGTACTACTACGCCGAGGACCAGCACCAGCAGTACCTCGCCAAGAACCCCTTCGGCTACCGCTGCCACGCCAACACCGGCGTGAAGTTCCCCGAGACCGCCTGAGCGACGGGACGTCATACGCGCCGGGGGCGATAGCCCACGCTTCGTATGACGTCCTCAGGTACGCCTGAGAGACTGGAGCCATGACCGAGCTGCCTCGCAGGGCCGCGGCGCGAACGGCCCGGCTGGCCGCGTTGCCGCTGGGGTACGCCGGTCGCACGGCGCTCGGCTTCGGCAAGCGGATCGGCGGGCAGTCGGCGGACGCCGTCCTGTCCGAGATCCAGCAGCGGACCGCCGAGCAGCTCTTCCGCACCCTCGGCGAGCTCAAGGGTGGGGCGATGAAGTTCGGGCAGGCCATGTCCGTGCTCGAGGCGGCGCTGCCCGACGAGCTCGCCGGTCCCTACCGCGAGCAGCTCACCCGGCTCCAGGACTCGGCTCCCCCGATGCCGACCCAGCAGGTCCGCGACGCCCTCGAGCGCGACCTCGGCGTCGACTGGCGCGACCAGCTCGTCTGGCTCGACGGCGGCCCCACCGCGGCGGCGTCGATCGGCCAGGTCCACAAGGGCCGGTGGCACGACGGTCGCGAGGTCGCGGTGAAGGTGCAGTACCCCGGCGCCGGCGACGCGCTGCGCTCCGACCTGCGCCAGCTGGCCCGCTTCGCCCGCACCATCGGGCCGCTCGTGCCCGGCATCGACATCAAGCCGCTGGTCGCGGAGCTCCAGGCCCGCACGGCCGAGGAGCTCGACTACACCCTCGAGGCCGAGGCCCAGCGCGCGTTCGCCGAGGCCTTCCGCGGCGATCCCGAGATCGTGGTGCCCGACGTGGTCGCGGTCGGCGAGACCGTGCTCGTCACCGAGTGGCTGGAGAGCCCCGCCTCACTGGCGTCGGTGATCGCCGACGGCACCCAGGACGAGCGCGACCACTACGCCGACCTGTTCGTGCGGTTCCTGTTCTCCGGTCCGGCGCGCACCGGCATGCTGCACGCCGACCCGCACCCCGGGAACTTCCGGGTGATCCCGAAGCCCGACGGCTCACCCGGCCGGATGGGCGTCCTCGACTTCGGCGCCGTCGCCCGCCTGGCCGACGGTGGGCTCCCCGTCGCGATGGGGTCGCTGATCCGGATCGCCGGCATCGAGGACGACGAGGCGCTGCTCGAGGGGCTGCGGGCCGAGGGGTTCGTCAAGGACCGCGTGACGATCGACCCGCGCCAGCTCCTCGACTACCTCTCTCCGTTCGTCGAGCCGACCAAGGTCGAGCGCTTCCGCTTCTCCCGCGAGTGGATGCGGACCCAGTTCCAGCGGATCAACGACCCGCGCTCCCCGTCGTACACCGTGGCGCTCAAGCTGAACCTGCCGCCGTCGTACCTCCTGATCCACCGCACCTGGCTGGGCGGGATCGGCGTGCTCAGCCAGCTCGAGGCCGAGGCGCCCTTCCGTCAGATCCTCACGGAGTCGTTGCCGGGGTTCGCGGAGCCGACCTGACAACACCGGGGTCAAACGCCGCGTCAGAAGCCGGGATCGGGGCAATCGCCGGCGCGTTTGCCCCCCGGTGCGTACCTCGTCACTCCCCCGTCGTCCCGTCGATGGCCTCGCGGAGCAGGTCGGCGTGGCCGTTGTGGCGGGCGTACTCCTCGACCATGTGGGCCAGGATCCAGCGCAGGCTGAAGGTGTGGCCCTCGCGCCCCGAGCGCAGGGACGGTCGACCGAGGTCGGCGACGCCGGCGATGATCGAGTCGGAGTCGGCGCAGGCGGCGTCGAAGAGGGTCCAGATCTGCTCGGGGGTGTCGTCGACCGCGCTGTGCCAGTCCCAGTCCGCGTCGTCGTTCCAGTCCACCGACGCCCATGGCTCGCCGTACTCCTCCCCGAGGAAGACGCACCGGAACCACCAGTGCTCCACGAACGCGAGGTGCTTGACCATCCCGCCGAGCGTCATCGTGGAGGGCGCGTGGGTCGCGTTGAGCTGCTCGCTGGTCAGCCCCGCCGCCTTCAGCCGCAGGGTGTCGCGGTGGTAGGCGAGGAAGCCGAGCAGGGTGGCGGACTCGTCAGCGTCGAGGGGCGGGTCGAGGCGTTCGATGCCGGAGGTGTCCGAAGTCGTGGTCATCCCCGCACGCTAGTCGGAGGGGGTTCGTCGAGCACCCGGGTTTCGGGCGTCCGCCCGGTGATGCAGTACGTCGTGCCGGCCGGGTCGGTGAGCACCGTCCAGCCGCCGAAGACCTCGACCAGGTCCGCGCCGAGCCCGACGTGGCGGGCGGTCTCGGCGGCCCGGTCGGTGGTGGCCAGGTCCAGGTGCGCCCGGACCGGGCCGTCGTCCTCGCCGAGCCGCTGGAGCAGGAGCTGGAGTGGCAGGTCGGGGGGCCGGATCAGCCGACGGAACTCGTCGTGCTCGGCGGAGACCCGCAGCTCCCAGCCGGTCAGCCGCTCCCAGAACGCGCACTCCTCCTCGTAGGCGGGGCCGGGGATGTCGAGACAGACCTGGTCGACGACCGTGCGGAGATCGCCGTGCCAGGTGGCGGGCGTTGCCGGTCCGGAGGCGGGGTGCGTGACGAAGCAGAACGGGAAGCCGCCCGGGGACGCCATCACCACGTAGCCGAGGTCGCTGCGGGTGACGACGCCGGCGCCCAGCCGCTCGGCGTCGTCCGCCGCGGCCGCGATGTCGTCGACGTGCAGGTCGAGGTGGAGCCGTCCGGGGCCCTCGCGGCGGCGCTGGAGCTTCAGGTGCGCATCGCCCCGGGCTGGGACGAGCGTCGCGAACTCGCCGTCCGGGCCGCGAGGTGCCGAACGCTCGTAGCCGGTCACCCCCTCCCAGAACCTCAGGCCGTCCTCGAAGCCGGCGTCGGGCAGGTCCAGGAAGGCGGTCGTCCAGAACATGCCCAGAGGTTAGCCCTCGTCGACCCAGCGCTCGCCCGCCGCGACGGCCTCGACGGTGCCGGCGGTGAGCTCGGCGACCAGCGCGTGCAGGCGGTCCTCGCCGGTCGGCGGTACGCCGAGGCGCAGCGCGACGCGGTCGCCGTACGTCGTGTCGAGCACCGCGATGCCACGGGTGCGGAGCTCGCTCTCGACCCGGCCGGCATCGGCGTGGTCGACGTCGAGGACCAGCTCGCGGACCAGGGAGCGGCGCCGCGTCCCCGTGGCGTCCAGCCCGGCGCGCACGGCGTCGCCGTACGCCCGCACCAGTCCGCCCGCGCCGAGCAGCGTGCCGCCGAACCAGCGGCTGACCACGGCGACGACGTCGCTGACGCCCTCGCCGGCGTGGCCGCGGAGCACCTCGAGCATCGGGGCGCCCGCGGTGCCGGCCGGCTCGCCGTCGTCGCTGGACCGCTCGACCTCGCGGGCCGGGCCGAGGACGAACGCGGAGCAGTGGTGCCGGGCGTCCCAGTGCTGCTTGCGGAGCCGTTCGACCACCGACCTGGCCGCGGTCTCGTCCTCCACGCGCTCGAGGGTGCACAGGAAGCGGGAGCGCTTGACCTCGATCTCGGCGGTGCCGTCGCGGGCGAGGGTGAGGTAGGAGGTCACCACACGCCGAGCACGTCCCCGCCGATCCGCACGACGAACGCGGAGACGACCACGACGAAGAAGACCCGGACGAACCGCGAGCCGCGGGAGACCGCGGTCCGGGCGCCGACGTAGCCGCCGACGAGGTTGGCGGCGCCCATCACGAGCCCGACCTTCCAGAGCACGCCGCCCTGGGGCACGAAGATGACCAGCGCGCCCAGGTTGGTGGCCCAGTTGGCCATCCGCGCCTTGGCCGAGGCCTCCAGGAAGTTGTAGCCGAGCAGCCCGACCAGCGTGAACACGAAGAACGACCCGGTGCCCGGGCCCAGCGCGCCGTCGTAGAAGCCGATGGCGAGACCGGTCGCCATCGCGGCGGCCGTGTGCCGGTGGCCCGAGAAGCGGAGCACCGTCGACTGGCCGAGCTTCGGGCTCAGCACGACGTAGGTCCCGACCAGGATCAGGACGACCAGCACGATCGGGTCGAACGCCGACCGCGGCAGCTGCGAGGCGACCACGGCACCCACCGCCGAGCCCAGGAAGGCGAGCAGCATGAGCGGGACGAACGTCCTCGGGTCCGGGCGGACGCGGCGGTAGTACGTCGTCGAGCTCACCGTGGTGCCGCAGATCGAGGCGAGCTTGTTGGTCG
>JAOPYB010000195.1 GCA_025964835.1 Nocardioides sp.
CCGCCAGCCGCATCCGCCGATCTGGTACGGCGTGTCCGGGAAGCTGATGCTCAAGCGGGCCGCCAAGCGCGGCTCCCTGTGGGTCGGGTCGCCACGCCACACCATCGACGAGCTCGCCGACCACCTCACCACCTACCGCGCCGAGTGCGACGCCGTCGGGTTCGTCCCCGACGAGCTGCCCATCATGCGGGGCGTCTACGTCGCGGAGACACGCGAGCAGGCCGAGGAGATCGCCGCGCCGGCCGTCACGCACCTGTTCCGGGAGCTCTACGGACGCAAGTCCGCGCAGGGCGAGCGCCGGCTCACCCGCGACGACGGCAGCGTCATCGAGGACGCCGACACCGTCGACTTCGACACCTTCAAGGACCGCTACATCATCGGCTCGCCCGAGGACGCCAAGGCGCGGATCGCGGAGCTGCGGGACCGGCTCGGCATGACCGAGCTCGTCTCCTGGACCCAGCTCCCCGGGATCACGGGCGACAAGGTCATGTCGTCGGCCCGCCTCTTCGCCGACCAGGTCATCCCCGCATTCCGGGCCTGATCGAGCGAGTCGCCGGGTGGTGCCGACCGAGCGGTCGGCACCACCCGTCGACGCGGGCTGAGCGAGGGGCCTCAGGCCAGGCTCTTGGACTCCGCGGAGACGGCGGAGAGGTAGGCACCGTTGCCCTCGGCGCAGGCCGCACAGATCGCCTGCTGTCCGGCCGACGGGTCCCGGTCCATCTCAATCGCAGTGTAGGAGCGGTCACACACATGGCACCGAACCCGGTCGTCCCAGACGCTCGCGACCTCCTCGCGCGGGTCGAACCGACGCTTCACCAGGCCGTCGCCGCTGATCTGCACGCCCACGGCGTACAACCCCGCTGCCAGCACGAACGTGATGATCGGAGCGGTGAGCACGTACCACGCACCGGCCGTGCCGAGCTCCGTCAGCCCGATGCCGACCGCCGTGGCCACCAGGGCGGCCCAGGCTCCGGGGAGAACGGCCTTCACGCGGCCGGGCCGGAACTCGGGGCCGTACTTCTCGCCGCGGTTCATCGCGAGGTGGGTCAGCACGATCGCGACCCAGGCAACGACGGCGACGCCCTGCCAGGCCAGCGCCCGCAGCAGGTAGCTCAGCACGTCGGTCAGCATGAACAGGTAGACCAGCGCGCCGGCGATGACGACCCAGGCCAGACGAGGCCAGCGCAGTCGCAGGAAGCGGAGACCGAAGCTCTCGAGGTTGGTGGAGGCGAGGTAGTAGTTGGCGGTGTTGATGCGGGTCTGGCTGACGATGACCACCAAGAGGCCGACGAACCCACTCACCTCGAGGATCGCGTCCACCAGTCCTGCCTCGGTGGCGGCCAGGCCGGGGTAGACCGTGTCGAGGACGAAGATCCCGATCATCCCGTTCACGAGGAACGTCGCCGCGTAGAACAGGTAGCCGAAGGTCACGGTGCCGTGGAAGACCGCGTCGGACTTCTTGCCGAAGCGGGCATAGTCGACGGTGAACATCATCATGATCCAGACGCCCATGTAGATGCAGACGGCCCACAGCCATCCGGGGACCGACGCCTCGAAGGGGGCCGGAATGCTGAGGAAGTCGTTGGAGAAGCCGTGCTTGTGCCCGGCGGCCACCACGATGAAGACCAGGCCACCGACGTAGAACGGCAGGAGCACGCCGTTGAGCTTGTCCAGCCAGGCCTGCACACCCCCGATCACCAGCGGCAGCGCGTAGATCACCACGAGCAGGTACCACAGCCGGATGTCGCTGGACGGCGCGAAGTACTTCTGCAACGCGAGCGCGATGATCGACCCTTCGAACACTGCGTAGTACATGGCCGTTGCGGCGAAGAGCAACGGGGCGATCACCGAGCCGACATTGCCGAAGACCCGCCGCGACAGCAGCGCCACGGTGAGGCCGTTGTTGATCGCCTGGCGGGTCAGGATGCCGTTGATCGTGCCGTAGATCAGGACCGTCAGCACCATGCCGACCATGGCGTTGCGACTGCCTACCGCCTGAGCGGTGGAGACGGCGATGTACAACCAGAACATGGCGCTGAAGAGAGCCCACCAGGCCATCGCCAGGCTCCAGCGGCCGGAACGCGCAGTCTGCGGTACGACGTGCCGCGAGTAGTCCTCGGTCACGGCCTCCTTGAGCACCCGAGGATCGTCCTCGTGGGTGATCTCGAGCTGAGGGGTGTCTGTGTGGGGGGCTGTCATCCCAGTTCCTTTCCATCGGGAAGCGCTGCTGCCCCGCATTGTTCGATGCCGGGTCGCGGCCGAGGTATGGAAGGACTGCACCTCCGCGGTCGACCGACTAGGCACAGCGACCAGCAAGGAACCACGCTCGAAACACGCCGCCGTACCTTGCCGGCACCCGACGTAACACGGATGTGGCGAGACCGATGAACCAGCTGACCGTGAAGTGGCTCTCGGGGCAGCCGGGCCTGGCGATCTCGCTGGTCGCCGGCTCCGCCGGGCTCGAGCACGCGATCGAGACCGTGCACTCCTCCGAGCAGCTGGACCCCACGCCGTGGATGCAGCCGGAGGAGCTCCTGCTCACCACCGGCATGTGGCTCACCGGCGACGAGACCGTGTGCGTGGAGTACGTGGAACGACTGGCCCGGCACGGAGCTGCCGGCATCGGCTTCGGCATCGGCATCCACCACGACCGGGTGCCCCAACCCATGGTCGAGGCGGCAGACGCGCGCGGTCTGCCGCTTCTCGCCGTGCCGGAGCTGACGCCGTTCAGCCACGTCCTGACGACGGTGTGGATGGCGAAGCTCCGCCTGCTCCAGCAGGGCATGCGCGACGCCATGCAGACCGGTGAGTCCCTGCTCGTCGCGGCCGCGGAAGGCGCCGGGCACCGCACGATCGTGGAACGCCTCAGCACCGCCCTGGGTGCCGATGTCGCCTGGGTGAACCCCGACCACCGCGCCCTGACAGGCAGCTCGGCTGCCTCGCCGGACTTCCTGGAGTGGGCCCGAGACCGCGCCGGCGGAGCACTGGCGCCGTGGCCGACGGGGGTCGCCGACACGCGCGCCGAGCGGACCGTGGTGCTCCCGGTGGTGCTGGCACGTCGCGCCCGTGGGGCGCTGGTCCTGCGCCGGGAGGAACCGTTCACGGCAGCCGACCGCCATGTCCTGAAGACCGCCGTCGCCCTGTTCCGGATGAACCTGCTCAAGGAGCGCGAGGTGCTCGAGGCCAGCCTCGACGCCCGCTCGGCGATGCTGAGCGTCGCCCTGGCCGGCAACTTCGACCTCGCGGCCCGCATCGGCTACGACATGGGTCTCGACCTGCCGGGCTTCCCGTTGCGGGTGACCGCCGTGCACGGCCGCACCGACCTGTTCGAGGTTCTCGACGAGCTGATCCACAACCAGACACTGGGCCGCCGGCACTTCGCGGCCATGCACGGCGACCGGTCGCTGGTGCTGCTCTCGCCGCAGGACGGCTGGCCCGGCGAAGCGCTCGAGTCCTGCCTCTCGGGTCTGGGGGACCTCAATGCGGCCACGGCCGTGGCCTACCACAGCGGGACGTTCGCGGAGGCGGTCGGCCGGGCGGCCGACGCCGCCATGAGCGCGAGCACGAGCGGCATCGTGGACCTCGACACCGGCTTCGACCACGCAGCGCTACCGCTCGTTCACGACCCGTCGCACCTCGCCTGGGCGACCAACGTGCTCTCGCCGTTCCTGGAGCTGCCGGACCGGCCCCGTGGGGACTCGCTCCGCACGCTGCACTCGTGGCTCTCGAACCATGGCAACAACGAGGCCACCGCACGCGCCCTGCGGGTGCACCGGAACACGTTGCGGTTCCGCATGGAACGCATCCGTGGCCTGGTCAACGGCGACCTGGACGACCCCGACACCCGCGCCGGCCTGTGGATGGCGCTGCGGACCCTCGACATCGGGTCCGCACCGCCCGCCGTCAGAGAGGAAGGCCCGTGAACATCAGCATCCGCGGCTCGGTGTAGTCCTCCATGGCGTAGCGGACGCCCTCGCGACCGACCCCGGAGGCCTTGGTGCCGCCGTACGGCATCTGGTCGGCGCGGTACGACGGGACCTCCCCGATCAGGACGCCCCCGGTCTGGATCTCGCGATGGGCCAGGAACGCGGTCTCGATGCTCTCGGTGTAGACGCCGGCCTGGAGTCCGAAGCGCGAGCTGTTGATCTTGTCGACGGCCTCGCCGAACTCGCGATAGGTGCTGATCTCCAGGACCGGACCGAAGACCTCCTCGTCGGCCAGCTTGGTGCCGGCCGGCACGTTCCTCAGCAGCGTCGGCTCGAGCAGGGTGCCCTCGCGCCCGCCACCGACCAGCACCTCGGCGCCGGCGTCGACGGCCTCCTGGACCCACTCCTGGATCCGCACCGCGTTCCGCTCGTCGATGACCGGACCGACGTGCACCTTCTCGTCCATCGGGTCGCCCTGCCCGAGCGCACGCAGGGCGTCGGTCAGCAGGACCGTGAACTCCTCGGCAACGTCCTCCTGGACCAGGACCCGCTGCACGCTGACGCAGACCTGGCCGCCCTGGCAGGCCCCGAAGAGCGCGATCCGGTCGGCGGCGGCCTTGAGGTCGCGCCAGTCGTTGTGCACGACGACCGCGGAGTTGCCTCCGAGCTCGAGGGTGACGTGCTTGTTCCAGGCCTGCCGCTTGATCGCCCAACCGACGGTCTCGGAGCCGGTGAAGGACACCACCGGCAGGCGGGGGTCGGTGACGAGCTCGCCGGTCTTCGGCCCACTCAGGGGCAGCACGCTGAACATGCCCTCGGGCAGGTCGGTCTCGGCGAGGAGCTCGCCGAGGATCAGCGCCGCCAGCGGTGTCTTGTCGGCCGGCTTGATGAGGATCGGCGCCCCGACGGCGATGGCCGGAGCCACCTTGTGCGCCACCAGGTTGAGGGGGAAGTTGAAGGGCGCGATCGCGAGCACGGGGCCCTTCGGCACCCGGCGAGTCAGCGCCATCCGGCCCGCCGACGCGGCGTCCGTGTCCAGGCGCTGCAGCTCCCCGGAGAAGCGGCGCGCCTCCTCCGCGGCCCAGCGGAACGTCGAGGCCGCGCGGGCGACCTCACCCCTGGCCCAGAAGATCGGCTTGCCGTTCTCGGCGGTGATCGTCTCCGCGATCTCCTCGGCCCGCTCGAGGATCCGCCGCGAGACGTGGTCGAGCGCGCCGGCCCGCTGATGCGCGGTCAGCTCACGCGCCGGCCGCTCGGCGGCGACGAGGGCCGTGATCGCGTCCTCGACGTGCTGGTCGGTCGGCGCGAACACCCGCGCGACCACGCGGCCGTCGTACGGCGAACGCACGTCGAAGGTCGCGTCGGAGGTGAGGCGCTTGCCGGCGACCCAGAACCCGATGTCGCCGAGGTTTTCGATGGTCATGATCTCTCCTGGTCTCTGAGCTGTTCGGGTGCCGACGTCAGGCGTGCTCGGCGAACGCCTCGGCGAAGACGTCGAGGCCTTCCGTGAGGTGCTCGTCGGAGATGACGAGGGGAGGCAGGAAGCGCAGGACGTTGTCGAACGTGCCGGCCGTGAGGAGCACGACACCCGCGTCGAGGCAGTGCCGCTGGATCTTGGCCGTGAGCTCGGGGTCCGGGCTCTTGGTGCCGCGGTCCTTGACCAGCTCGAGGGCCATCATGGCGCCGCGGCCGCGGACCTCGCCGATCTGGTCGTAGGACGCCTGGAGCTCGCCGAAGCGGTCCCGCAGGATCTTCTCCACGGCTCGGGCGCGGCTGCACAGGTCGTCCTCGCGCATGGTCTCGATCGCGCCCAGCGCGGCCTCGCAGGCGATCGGGTTGCCGCCGTAGGTGCCGCCGAGGCCGCCCGGCGCGACCGCGTCCATGAGCTCCGCGCGACCGGTGACAGCTGACAGCGGCAGGCCGCCGGCCAGCCCCTTGCCGATCGTCATCAGGTCAGGGACGGTGTCCTCGAACTCGGAGGCGAACCAGTCGCCGGTGCGGCACATGCCGGACTGGATCTCGTCGGCGATGAACACGACGCCGTGCTCGCGGCACCAGGCAGCGACCCGCTTGACGAACCCGGGCGCGGGCACGATGAACCCGCCCTCGCCCTGGATGGGCTCGAGGATCACGGCAGCCGCGTTCTCGACACCGACCTGCTTGCTGACCAGCGAGACGAACGCGGCGAACGCCTCGTCCGCGCAGCGGTCCGCGCCGGTGGCCCACCGGTAGGGGTAGGCCATCTGGGCCCGGAAGATGTCGCCGGCGTACGGGCCGCCGGTCTTGTACGGCGTGGTCTTCGCCGTCAGCGCCATGGTGAGGTTCGTGCGGCCGTGGAAGGCGTGGTCGAAGGCGATGACCGAGCGTCGCCCGGTGGCGACCCGCGCGATCTTGACGGCGTTCTCGACCGCCTCGGCCCCGGAGTTGAACAGGGCCGTGCGCTTCTCGTGGTCGCCCGGGGTGACGTCGGCGAGCTCCTCGGCGACCTGGACGTAGCTCTCGTACGGCGTCACGAAGAAGGCCGAGTGGGTGAACCGCTCGAGCTGGTCGCGCATCCTCGCCACCACTCGGGGCGCGCGGTTCCCGACGGCCGTGACGGCGACGCCGGACCCGAAGTCGATGAGCCGGTTGCCGTCGACGTCCTCGATGAGCCCATCGTGCCCGACCGCCGCGTAGGCGGGAAGCAG
>JAOPYB010000364.1 GCA_025964835.1 Nocardioides sp.
CCTTGGGGTACTCGTGCTCGGCGCGGTCGTACTTGCGCGAGATCGGGCGGAGCATGTTCATGGCGACCTGGTGCGCCTGCCCGGCCAGCGGCCGGAACTTCCTGGGATCGTCGAGGTTGATCATCAGCTTTTCGGGGTCCCCTCGGGATTGTGAGTGGAAGGAGCGAAGCGGGAGGAGCGAGCGATGTCGTGGGGCATTCAGACGAGCACGCTTCCTTCCATGACGCCGACCGCGCGGAGGTCGCGGTACCAGCGCTCGACGGGGTGTTCCTTGACGAAGCCGTGGCCACCGAGCAGCTGGACGCCGTCGAGGCCGATCTGCATGCCCTTGTCGGCGCACAGCTTGCGGGCGAGCGCGACCTCGCGGGTGAAGTCCTTGCCCGCCGCCGCCCGCGCCGCGGCCTTGTAGGTCAGGAGCCGCATCGACTGCAGCTCGATCGCGATGTTGGCGACCATGAACGCGACCGACTGGCGGTGCGCGATCGGCTCGCCGAACGCCTCACGCTCCTTGACGTACGGCGTCACGTAGTCGAGCACGGCCTGGCCGGTGCCGACCGCGAGGGCGCACCACGCGAGGCGCGCGAGCCGCACACACTCGACGTACGTCGTGCCGTCGGTCGCACCGAGCACGGCGTCGCCCGGGACCGCGACGTTGTCGAGCGTGAGCCGGGTGAGCGAGGCAGCCCGGATGCCCATGGCGGGGTCACCCTCGACGGCCATGCCGTCGGTGCCGGCCTCGACCAGGAAGAGCACCGGTTGGTCGTCGAGGGACGCCCCGATGACGAAGAGCTCGGCCTCGGCGCCGCGGACGACCAGCGACTTGACGCCGTTGAGGACGAAGCCGTCCCCGGCCCGCTCCGCGATGGTGGACGGGGCGAGCGCGTCGAAGAGGACGGCGGGCTCGTTCAGGGCGAGCGCGGCGGCCGGGACCGTGTCGTGGCCGGGGCCACCCGTGAACGCCGGCAAATAGGTCTGCTGCTGGGCGTCGGTGCCCCAGAGGCCGATCGCGGTGGCGACCGAGCCGGGCGCGAGGGTGGCGACGGCCAGGCCCATGTCGCCCCTGGCGAGCGCCTCGGCGACGAGGGTGCCGGCCATGGCCGACCGCTCCTCGGAGATCCCGCCGAGCGACTCGGGCACGCCGAGGATCGGCAGGCCGATCTCGAGGCTCGCCCGGAGCAGGTCGTCGGGGGCCGCGCAGGCCTCGTCGGCATCCGACGCAGCGGGCCGCACGACCTCGTCGGCGAACTCCGAGACCAGGTCGACGAGCATCTGCTCGTCCTCGGTGGGCGTGAGGTCGAAGACCCCCTGCGGGGCGGCCGCCGGCACGCGGACCCCGGGCTTGCCCGACCTGCCGGCCTTCTTGAACGTGCGGCCGGCACTGGTCGCGGCCTTGAAGCCGCTGCGCGTGACGGTGAAGACGGCCTGCTCGCTCTGCTTGCGCAGGCCGAGGCGATCGATCAGGTCGCTCTGGGCGACGCGCGACAGCGCGGCGACCGCGAGCCCGATCGGGTCGCGGACCTCCTGGGAGGACAGGCCGAACTTGCCGCCGGGCTTGAGGCTCTTGGTCAGGGACATGTCGCTAACGTAACTCGGAGTTACACTCCGCGCTACAGATGGCGCCGTGTGTCGGGTCACATGGTCGGCAGTCCCGGCGGGTCCTCTCTCTGAAGACCGCTGGCCATGGAAGTTAGGCTCCCGCCATGCCCGACGCACCCGACCACGCGCCGCACGGCCAGCTCCCCGACGGCGGCACGGTCCGCCCGATGACCCGCTGGGGCGAGGCGGTGATGCATCGGCCGCAACAGCTCGTGACGTCGTTCGACGACGCGCTGCGCACCCTGGTCGCGGACCTGGTCGCGACGATGTACGCCGCCGACGGCGTCGGCCTCGCCGCGTGCCAGATCGGCGTCGACCGCGCGGTCTTCGTCTTCGACTGCCCGGACGAGTCCGGCGAGCACACCGTCGGCGTCGTCTGCAACCCCGAGCTCCTCCTCCCCGAGGTCGGGGCTCGTCACCTCGACGAGGGGGACGAGGGGTGCCTGTCGCTGCCCGGCGCCTTCATCGAGTGCCCCCGCCCGGACTTCGCGACCGTGCACGGCCGGGGTCTCGCCGGCGAGGACGTCGCGTTCTCCGGCGACGGGCTGCTCGCGCGCTGCCTCCAGCACGAGACCGACCACACCTTCGGCACCGTCTTCGGGGACCGGCTCTCCACCAAGCAGCGCAAGCGGCTCCAGAAGCAGCACGAGAAGATGGCCGACGAGTTCCCGGAGGATTGGCCGGCGTCCGGCTGACCCAGCAGCGGTCAGCGCGCGGCCCTGCCAGAATGCGTCCATGGGCAGGTCACCCGCTGCACCGGCACGTTTCGTGGTCATCGCTGCCACGGTCTGCTGCCTGGGGGCTTGCGACTCCGGGTCTGACTCCGATCCCCTGGGCCGGGCGACACCTGGATCCCCGGGAGCGGGTTCGAGCGGACCGTGTGAGGTGACACTGACACAGACGGGCGACGTGCAGAGGGTGCGGTTGGACGGCCCGTCGCGCAGGTTGAGACTGGCGGGCACCACCGCGACGACGGTCCCCGGAACCACCCACCTGGCGCTGACCTATCAGCCATGCGCCGCGAGCGCACCGGTCTGCTGGGGGCCGGAAGAACACAAGATGTTCCCCGTCCAGCTCGATCCGCCATGACGGCCAACGTGAAGCTGGCCGTTGCCCTGCTCGTCCTCCTGCTGGCGGGCTGCTCCTCCTCCCCGCCTCCCGCCCCGGCGCCGGAGCCCGAGCCGAACCCGTCGTTCCTCGCGATGGTGCCCGGCGACGCCCGCGCCTTCGACGGTCCGGGCGGGAAGCTGCTGCTGATCTTCGTCGACGTGACCTACTACGTGGACGGGATCAACGCCAACGCGCTGACCTGGGAGCTGGGCGACGACGTCACGAGCGACCTCTTCGTCGAGGACGACGACGGAACTGTCTGGTGGTACGGCCGCAGGGGTTCGTGGCGCGCCGGCCAGAAGGGCGAGGAGCCCCGCGAGGTGAAGATCGTCGACCACCGGGCCCGGTTCGGCGACCGGGTCATCACGCTGTCCGGCGACGACGGCCCGGTGCGGCTGGAGACGCCCGACGGCGTCTACACGAGCACCGGATAGGTTCGGGTGATGGCGACGAAGAAGCGGTGGTCCGACCTGAGCGCGACCCAGCGAAGGCTCATCTTCGTCGCGGGAGCGGCCGAGGCGCTGATGACCGCGGCCGCGCTGCGCGATCTCGCCCGTCGCCCGGCCCGGGAGATCCGGGGGTCGAAGCTGGCCTGGGTACTCTCGTGCGTCGTCCAGCCGGTGGGACCGCTCGCGTACCTCGCCGCCGGAAGACGGGAGCGACCATGAGCAGCGTGCTGCGCGCGGTACCCGTGCTGTTCTGGGTGGCTGCCGTCTGGACTGCCTTGGCCCTGTGGGCAGGCGATGTACGGGGCATCTACCTGGCGGTCGTCTGCGTGGTGCTGGGCACCGTCCAGCTGGTCCGCTCGACCGACTAGCAGGTTCGACTCGTCCCACTGCTCGTGCTGAGCGCCCGGCTCAGGTCGCGGGGAGGTGAGCAGCGTCGTACCGATAGAGCGTGGCGTGCTCCCCCAGCTCTGGCTTGCCATGTCGCTCAGCCATGTCATCGCTGAAGTCGGCCAGCGCGAGCAGACGCTCATGAAGCACGGCGATGACATCGCGCGGGCCGGCGTCGCAGCCGTAAGAGGCGAGGAGACGTTGCAGGCGGCGCCATCGCTCCTCATCGGTGAACCCGTCGCGGCGGTCCCCGGACGACAGAGGGACGATCCGGTAGGCCAGGTAGGCAATGTCCCAGAGGCGAGGACCCGGCGACGCGAAGTCCCAGTCGATGATGCCGACAACCCTCTCCCCGTCGAAGACCAGGTTGTAGGTGGCGAAGTCGTTGTGGCAGATGACCTCGACGGGCCCATGCGCTGGGGACCGCCAAGGACCTGGCAGCTCCAGACCCGCGGTCGCGTCGTGAACCTGCCGCAGAAGACGCGCGGACGACTGCACCGCCGTCTCTGACCAGGCCCAGCGGGGCATCGGGTAGCTCGGCACTGTCCCCTCGACGAAGCTGAGCACCTCTCTCTGGTCCTCGGTCATGCCAAGAGGCTTGGGGACGCCGGACACACCGGCAGCATCCAGATGGCTCAACAGTCGGTGCACCGCTGGCGTCCATTCGCCGGACGGTCGGATCACTGTGTCACCGTCCCGGATGACCGTTCCCATGTTGCCGCCCAGAAGTCGCTCTGGCCCGTCGCTGATCACCTGGTCACGGTAGGGCGACGACAGCCCGTGTCGCGACCTGTGGAGGGCGAGCACGACGGTCGGTGGGTGGGTCTAGGGTCGAACGCGTGTTCGACGTCGAGGCGCAGGCAGGTCGACCGGATTCGCGAGCTCGAGGACCTCAGGGCCGCGGCCGCCGCCGCGCAGGTGCTCCGGACCGCCGACCTCGACGCTTCTCAACGCCGGGCTCAGATCGATGCGGGTGTCCCAGCCCGTCGGCTGGGTGAGGGCATCGCCTCCCAGGTGGCCGTGGCTCGGCGGGAGTCGCCCGTCCGGGGTGCGCAGCACCTGGGCCTCTCGAAGGTCCTGACCACCGAGATGCCCGACACCCTGAGCGCGATGACCCAGGGCCGGCTCTCCGAGTGGCGCGCCACCCTGCTGGTCCGCGAGACCGCACGCAGCGTCACCATCCGCCCCGCCCCCCGACACCATGTCCTGGGTCACCGCCCTGCTGCCCGTCACCGAGGGCGTCGCGGTCCACGCCGCTGGACCGAACATCGCCAGCTTCGCGCTCCGGCGTTTCGACGACGGTAGCCCGCGACCTGCCCAACCCACGAGCGTCCCCTGGCGCCGGCCTCGTGGGGCGCCGCAGGTGGAGCCGGGGAGGGCCGGCGGAGCCGGAGGAGCCACTCGCCAGGGCGCCGGGGGCCGGAGCGTCTACAAGTCCCCCCCGGGACCTCGAGGCCTGGACCCCAAGCCACCACTTCCCCACCGGCCTCGCCCGGTTCATCGAGGCCCGTGACGGCGACCTGTGCCGCACCCCCTGGTGCGGAGCCCCCATCCGCCACCACGACCACGTCGTCCCCCGCCACGCAGACGGCCCCACCAGCGCCACCAACGGCCAAGGCCTCTGCGAACGCTGCAACTACGCCAAGGAAGCCCCCGGCTGGCACTCCAGACCCCGACCAGGACCCCGCCATACTGTCCTCGTGACCACCCCGACCGGACACACCCACACCAGCACCGCACCCCCACCGCCCGGCACCGAACGACGCCAGGCGACCCGAGCGAGCCGGGTCGACATCGCCTTCACCGAGCTGACTCTCACCCTGGCAGCATGAGCACGCCCCGCATCCGGATCGTGCAGCTCGACGGCGCGACGCTGCAGGCCCTGGCCGACCAGGACCTCGAGGCAGCACGGCGTACGTCGCCGGTCGGGCTCACGCCCTGGCTCGCCGGACCTGAGTGCGTCAGCACCTGGCGCTTGCGGGCCGTCCAGGCCGTGGAGTCCCCCCAGGACCTGCCCTGGGTGACCGGCGTGATCTGGGACGAGGACGACGGCGTGGCCGCGGGCAAGGCGGGCTTCCACGGCGCGCCGGACGTCGACGGGATGGTCGAGCTCGGCTACGCCGTCGACCCCGACCTGCGGCGACGCGGCTACGCGCGTGCGGCGCTGGAGGCCATGCTCGAGCGCGCGCGCCGCGAGCCCGACGTCAAGGTCCTCCGGGCGACCGTCTCCCCCGCCAACACGGCGTCGCTGGCGCTGATCCACCAGTACGCGTTCCTCGAGACCGGTGAGCAGTGGGACGACGAGGACGGCCTCGAGATCATCTACGAGATGCCCGTCGACCAGGGCTAGGGGCGACCCTCAGCGACGCGCGGTGACGTAGCAGGCGACCGCGGTGGCCGCCGCGACGTTCAGCGAGTCGATCCCCTCGCGCATCGGGATGATCGCGCGCCGGTCGGCCGACTGCTCCCAGTGCGGCGAGAGCCCGTGGCCCTCGGACCCGAGCACGAGTGCCACCTTGTCGAGCCCCGCGACGGCCTGCTCGACGGGGACGGCGTCGTCGGCGAGCGTCAGCGCGACCGTGGTGAAGCCGGCCGCCGACAACGACGGCAGCGCGTCGTGCCAGTCGGGCAGCCGGGTCCACGGCATCGTGAACACCGCCCCCATCGCCACCTTGATCGAACGACGGTAGAGCGGGTCGGCGCAGCGCGGCGCGAGCAGCACCGCGTCGAAGCCCAACGCCGCACCGGACCGCAGGATGGCCCCGACATTCGTGTGGTCGATGATGTCCTCGAGCACCAGCACCGACCGGGCGCGCTCCAGCACCGTCGAGACCGACGGCAGCGGCCGCCGCTCCAGCGAGGCCAGGGCGCCGCGGTGCACGTGGAAGCCGGTGACCTCCTCCGCCAGCGACTCCGGCATCACGTAGCAGGGCGCGTCGGTCGTCGCGAGCACGTCGGCGAGCCCCTCGAGCCACCGCGGCGCCATCAGGAACGAGCGCGGGGTGAACCCCGCCTCGACGGCCCGGCGCACGACCTTCTCGCCCTCGGCCAGGAACAGCCCGTGCTCGGCCTCGAGGTGCTTGCGCATCTGTACGTCGCGCAGGTCGCGGTAGTCCGCCAGCCGCGGATCGGCCGGGTCGGAGATCTCCTGGATCGCGACCACGTCACAGAGCCCCGAACGCCTCGGGGTGCGCCACCGCGACGACCTCGCCGATGACGATGATCGCGGGCGGCTTCACCGCGGCGGCGGCCAGCTCGGCGGCCAGGTTGCCGAGGGTGGCGAGCACGGTCCGCTCGCCCGGCATCGTGCCGTCGCAGATGACCGCTACCGGCGTGGACTCCGCGCGGCCGCCGGACACGAGCGCCGCGGCGATCGCCGGCGCGTTCTCGACCGCCATCATCAGGATCACCGTCCCGTGCAGCCCGGCCACGGCCTCCCAGCTGACCAGCGACTCGGGATGCCCGGGCGGCAGGTGCCCGGAGATCACCGTGAAGGAGTGCGCCACCCCGCGGTGCGTGACGGGGATGCCGGCGACGGCGGGTACGGCGATGGGGCTGGTCAGGCCGGGGATCACCGTGACCGGGACACCGGCCTCGCGGCAGGCGAGGACCTCCTCGTAGCCGCGGCCGAAGACGAAGTTGTCGCCGCCCTTGAAGCGGACCACCATCTTGCCCTCGAGCGCGCGCTCGACGATGACCCGGTTGATCTCCTCCTGCTGTGCCGAGCGGCCGCGCGGCAGCTTGGCGACGTCGATCAGCTCGACGTCGGCGGGCAGCTCGGACAGCAGCTCGCGTGGTGCGAGCCGGTCGGCCACGACGACGTCCGCCTCCATCAGCGCCCTGCGCCCGGCCACCGACATCAGGTCGGGGTCCCCCGGACCGCCGCCGACGAGCACGACGCCCGCCGTGCGCTCCCGCTGGTGCCGGGCCACGATCGTGCCCTCGCGCAGCCCCTCGAGGATCTCGTCGCGGACCGCGGCCGAGCGCCGGGGCTCGCGGTTGCCGAGCACGGCGACGGTCACGCCGGCGTGCCTGCCCACGGCGGGCGTCCAGGCCGTGGCCCGGGTCGCGTCGTCGGCACGCACGCAGAAGATGCGGCGCTCCTCGGCGGCGGCGCTCACCCGCTCGTTCGCCTCCCGGTCGTCGGTGGCGGCGATGACGTACCACGCACCCTCGAGGTCGCCCTCCTCGAAGCCCCGCTCCAGCCAGGTGATCTCGCCCGACCCGACCAGCCCCTCGATCGCCGGGGTCACGACCGGCGACACGACCGTCACCACGGCGCCGACGGCCAGCAGTGCGGGCACCCGGCGCTGCGCGACGTGCCCGCCCCCGACCACCACGACGCGGCGGCCGGAAAGGATCAGCCCGGAGGGGTACGGCGGGAAGTCGTCCACGCGCCCATCATCCCCGGCCGGTCATCCGGGAGCGTTGGAAGGGTTCAGCCAGCGGACTAGGTTGGGATGGAACCATCCCCCTCAGCTAGGAGCGACATGAGCCTCGACCGTCCGGTGTCCCCCAACCCCTACGACCTGCTCCCCCAGGTGCCGTCGTTCACAGTCACGAGCGACGACGTCTCTGACGGCCAGCCGCTCAAGGACGACCAGGTCGCCGATGCGGGCAACACCTCGCCGCAGCTCGCCTGGTCGGGCGCGCCCGAGGGCACGAAGAGCTTCACGATCACCTGCTTCGACCCCGACGCCCCGACGCCCAGCGGGTTCTGGCACTGGGTGCTCGTCGACGTACCGGCCGACGTGACGTCCCTCGACACCGGGGCCGCGTCGGGTGACCTGCCCGGCAAGGCGTTCCATGTGCGCAACGACGGCGGGGAGAAGGGCTTCATGGGCGCCGCCCCGCCCGAGGGCGACCAGGTCCACCGCTACTTCTTCGTCGTGCACGCGGTGAAGGAGGAGACGCTGGGCGTCGACTCCGACGTCTCACCGGCCGTCGTCTCGTTCAACCTGGCCTTCAAGACCGCCGGGCGGGCGATCCTGCACGGCACCTACCAGCACTGAGCCCTGACGCCCGCCCGGGGTCAGGACGTCCCGGCCGGGCCCGCCCGGTGGAGCAGCTCGTCGAAGGACACCGGGTCGGTGAACTCGTCCCGCACGACGTGCAGGCTGCGGCGCCCGGACACCAGACCGGCGAGCTCGCCGGCGGCCCGCTCGATGCGCTCCGCGAGGCGCGCGTCGGCGAAGTCCTCGCTGGCGGCGAAGACACCGGTCGGGACCACGACGGCCCGCAGGTAGGAGAACAGCGGCCGCAGGGCGTGGTCGAGGACCAGCGAGTGCCGCGGCGTGCCCGCCGTGGCCCCGATCAGGACCGGCTTGCCGTCCAGCACGTCCGCCTCGAGCACGTCCAGGAACACCTTGAAGAGCCCGCTGTACGACGCCGAGAACACCGGCGTGACAGCGATCAGCGCGTCCGCCCGTCGTACGGTCTCGATGGCCGCGGCCAGGTCGCCGCTCGGGAAGCCGGTGAGCAGGTTGTCGGCGAGCGCGTGGGCAAGCGGGCGCAGCTCGATCACGTCGACCTCGGCGTGCCCGCCGAGCGCCTCGGTGGTGGCGTGTGCCAGCCGGTCGGCAAGCAGGCGCGTCGACGACGGCGCGCTCAGCCCGGCGCTGATGACGGCGATGCGGGTCATGCCGCCACCAGTCCTGCGTGCGTCGGGGCGTCCGGGACGTGGGCCGGCCGGAGCGCGGCGAACTCCTGGCGAAGCACCGGCACGACCTCCTCGCCCAGCAGGTCGAGCTGCTCGAGCACGGTCTTGAGGGGCAGCCCCGCGTGGTCCATCAGGAAGAGCTGGCGCTGGTAGTCGCCGGCGTACTCGCGGAAGCCGAGCGTCCGCTCGATGACCTCCTGCGGCGAGCCCACGGTGAGCGGCGTCTGCGAGGTGAAGTCCTCCAGCGACGGGCCGTGGCCGTAGACCGGGGCGTTGTCGAAGTAGGGACGGAACTCTCGGACCGCGTCCTGGCTGTTCTTGCGCATGAACACCTGCCCACCGAGCCCGACGATCGCCTGGTCGGCGCTGCCGTGCCCGTAGTGCTCGAAGCGGCGGCGGTAGAGCTCGACCATCTGCCTGGTGTGCGACGCGGGCCAGAAGATGTGGTTGTGGAAGAACCCGTCGCCGTAGTAGGCAGCCTGCTCGGCGATCTCGGGACTGCGGATCGAGCCGTGCCAGACGAACGGGGGCACGCCGTCGAGGGGACGCGGCGTGGCCGTGAAGCCCTGGAGAGGCGTGCGGAAGCGGCCCTCCCAGTCGACGACGTCCTCGCGCCAGAGCCGCTGCAGCAGCGCGTAGTTCTCGATCGCGAGGTTGACGCCCTCACGGATGTCCTTGCCGAACCAGGGGTAGACCGGGCCGGTGTTGCCGCGCCCGAGCATCAGGTCCATGCGGCCGTCGGTGAGGTGCTGGAGCGTGCCGTAGTCCTCGGCGATCCGCACGGGGTCCGTCGTCGTGATCAGCGTGGTCGACGTCGACAGGATGATCCGCTCGGTCTGCGCCGCGATCCAGGCCATCGTGGTCGTCGGCGACGAGGCGACGAACGGCGGGTTGTGGTGCTGGCCCACCGCGACGACGTCGAGCCCGACCTCCTCGGCCTTCTTGGCGATCTCGACCTGCGCCTTGATCCGCTCGTGCTCGGTCGGGGTGCGACCGGTCGTCGGGTCGGTCGTCACGTCACCCACGGTGAAGATGCCGAACTGCATGACCACTCCTCGTATCGGTCCGGAGATTTGGTTGAATCCGGAACTAACTGCACAACCCGCCCGGCGGCGCCCGTATTCCGGCGATGATGCGGGCATGAGCCGCCGCCTGACCGTCTGGGTCCCCGTCATCGTCCTCCTCCTCACGATCGGCCAGCTGGGCGTCGCGGAGTGGGTCCCGCTCGACCGGTTCGCCGGCAAGGCCTTCGGTGCCCGGCTGATCGCCTATCCGCTGCTGATGCTGGTCACACCCGCGCTCTGGTGGCTGGCGGTCCGCCGCCGCGCTGGTCGCGACGGGGCGGCCGCTGTGGCCCCGCCGTACGGCGCCTTCACGCTCGTGATGCTGCCCTTCCTCATCGACGTGACCGGCAACAGCCTCGACCTCTACGACGCGGTGGTGTGGTGGGACGACCTGAACCACTTCGCGAACTGGCTGCTACTCTGCGCGGGCATCGGGCTGCTGGTCTGTGCCCGGGTGCAGCCGCGGTGGGCCGTGGTCGTGCTCGTGACCGGGATCGGAGC
Organism: Nocardioides sp.; assembly: GCA_025964835.1. Classification (GTDB taxonomy): domain Bacteria; phylum Actinomycetota; class Actinomycetes; order Propionibacteriales; family Nocardioidaceae; genus Nocardioides. The sequence continues at coordinate 10,767 of JAOPYB010000364.1, forward strand.
CCTGCTGGCGGTCGGGTGGGAGCTGGGCGAGTGGTTCACGTTCATCCGTCACGGGACCGAGATCGACACGGCGTACGAGGACACCCTCGGCGACGAGGCGCTGGGCTCGCTCGGCGCCCTGGTCGCCGGGCTCCTCGTGGCGCGGGTCAGGCCAACGGTGCCCTGAGCCCCAGGCGTACGGCGAAGCGCTCGCCGGCGACGTCGACCTCGAAGCCACCCCGGGCGAGGTCGTCGGCGGTGACCGGCCCGTCCGCGCGGAGGTAGGCCAGGCCGACGCACGACCCGACGGTCTCCCCCCAGGCCCCGCTCGTCACCTGCCCGGCGGGCCGGCCGTCGCGCAGCACCAGCTCGCCGCCCCACAGCATCGGCTCGGGGCTCTCGACCACCAGCGAGACCAGCCGGCGGCGGGGGCCGCCCGCCCGCAGCCCGTCGCGGTGCGCCTCGAGGGCCTCGCGGCCGAGGAAGGACTTGTCACTGCCGAGGGCAGTCGCGAAGACCAGGCCCGCCTCGACCGGCGTGTAGTCGGGGGTCAGCTCGCGGCCGAAGGCGCGGTAGCCCTTCTCCAGGCGCAGCGACTCGATCGCGTAGTAGCCCGCGTTCGCCACCCCGAGGTCGGCGCCCGCCACCATCAGCGCGTCGTACGCCCCGGCCGCCAGCTCCACCGGCACCAGCAGTTCCCAGCCGAGCTCACCGACGTACGTCATCCGGGTGGCGCGCACGGTGGCGTGGCCCAGGCCGATCTCGCGGCTGGTGGCGAACGGGAACGCCTCCTCCGCCAGGTCGGCGTCGGTCAGTCGGGACAGCAGGTCGCGCGAGCGCGGGCCCATGACGCCGAGCACGGCGTAGGCCCTCGTCACGTCGCGGATGCGTACGTCGAGGCCGTCGGGCAGGTGGCGGCGGATCCAGTCCTGGTCCCGGACCGTCGTGGCGGAGCTGCTCACCAGCAGGAACTCGCAGTCGCCGGTCCGGGTGACGGTCAGGTCGGACTGGTAGGCGCCACGCGCATCGAGCAGGGGGGTGTAGACCGCGCGGCCGACCTCGACGTCGACGTCGGCCGCGCACACCCACTGGAGACCCGCGAGCGCGTCGGGGCCGTCGACGACGTACTTGGAGAACGAGGTCTGGTCGAAGACCGCCACCGCCTCGCGGGTGGCACGCTGCTCGGCCGCCGACCAGGGCAACCAGGACTGCTTCCCCCACGCGTAGTCGAGGCGGGCTTCGCCGGGTGAAGGCGCGAAGACGTTCGGGCGCTCCCAGCCCATCCG
>JAOPYB010000375.1 GCA_025964835.1 Nocardioides sp.
TCGCCGCGGTCCTTCATCCGGGCCGCCCTGACCATCATCGCGTGCGAGGTCTCGACCTTGGTCGCCATCTCGGCGAGCCGGAACAGGATCGCCTGGTGCTCGGCGATCGGCTTGCCGAAGGTCTCGCGCTGCTGGGCGTAGGCGATGGCCAGCTCGAAGGCCCGGTTCGCGATCCCGCAGGCGCGCGCCGCCACGTTGACGCGGCCGACCTCGACGCCGTCCATCATCTGGTAGAAACCCTTGCCGGGCTCGCCGCCGAGGACCTGGTCGTCGGAGACCTGGTGGCCCTCGAAGATCGCCTCGGTCGTCTCGACGCCCTTGTAGCCCATCTTGTCGAGCTTGCCGGGGATGGTCAGGCCCGGAGCGGTCTCACCGAAGCCCGGCTCCTTCTCGACGAGGAACGTCGTCATGTTCTTGTAGACCGAGTCCTCGCCCTCGTCGGTCACCACCAGTGTCGCGACCAGGGTCGAGGTGCCGCCGTTGGTCAGCCACATCTTCTGGCCGGTGATGGCGTAGCCGTCATCGTTCTTGACGGCCTTCGTCTTGATCGCGCTCACGTCCGAGCCGAGGCCCGGCTCGGACATCGAGAACGCGCCGCGCACCTCGCCGGTCGCCATCTTCGGGAGGTACTTCTTCTTCTGCTCCTCGGTGCCGTGCTGCATCAGCATGTAGGCAACGATGAAGTGGGTGTTGATCACACCCGAGACGCTCATCCACCCGCGCGCGATCTCCTCCACGCAGAGGGCGTAGGTCAGCAGCGACTCGCCCAGGCCGTCGTACTCCTCCGGGATCATCAGACCGAAGATGCCCAGCTCCTTGAGCCCGTCGACGATCTCCTGGGGGTACTCGTCGGCGTGCTCGAGCTCGGTCGCGACCGGCAGGATCTCCTTGTCGACGAAGGAGCGCACCGCCTTGAGGATCTCGGTCTGGTCGTCGGTGAGTCCGTCGGTCTTGCAGAGGCGGCCCATGGGGCGGGTCCTTCCGGTCGGGATTGGCGCGGTCAGTATGTCTGACTGCCTGGAGCGCTGGGAAACGAATGTGACCCGCCCGATACGGCACACTGTGGCCGACATCCAGAAACGAGGTACGGCATGGCGCAACGCGTGGTCATTCACATCGGACTGATGAAGTCGGGCACCACGTTCCTCCAAGGCCGCTTGGGGGCCAACCGGGAGCAGCTGGCCTCCCAAGGGGTCCTCTTCCCTGGCCCGACCTGGCGCCGTCAGGTCGATGCCGTCGCCGAGTTCATGGGTGGCGCGGACCGCCCCGCCGGATCATGGGAGGCGCTGCGTGAGGAGATCAACCAGCACCCAGGCACCGCGGTCGTCTCGATGGAGTACCTCGCCATGCTCGGGCCCGCCGGGATCACGCGCCTGGCCGAGAGCTTCACGAGCACCGACGTGCGGATCGTGGTCGGCGTGCGCGACCTCGGGCGCTGCGTGCCGGCGATGTGGCAGGAGGTCGTGAAGAACCGTCAGACCTGGAGCTGGGACCATTACGTCGGGTCGATCCGGGCCCGCGAGGAGGGCGGCAAGCGCTTCTGGCGCCAGCAGCACGCGGGTCAGATCGTGGCGCGCTGGGCGGAGATCCTGAGTCCGGAGAAGGTGTACGTGGTCACCGTGCCGCCGCCCGGGGCTCCGGCAGAGACCCTTTGGGACCGCTTCTGCGAGGTTGCCGACATCGGACCTGAGAACTGGCTCGAAGCCCCTCGGTTCAACGAGTCGCTCGGGGCGGCGTCGACGCTCGTGCTTCGCGAGCTCAACCTTCGTACCGGCGACCTCGGACTCAAGGAGTACAAGCGCCGCGTGAAGGCGGTCGGCAAGCACCTCATGCCCGCCCACCGTGGCCGGGAGGAGCCAATCGGCTTCGTGGTCCCCGGTTGGCTGGTCCAGGAGTCCACCGCGATCCGTTCGCAGATCCAGCGCAGTGGGGTGCACGTCGTCGGTCACCTCGACGACCTGACCCCCTGCAACGTCCCCGGGGTCGACCCGGGCACCGTCGAGCCGGCAGTCCTCCTCGAGGCGGCGATCGCCGCCCTGGAGGCTACGCTGCGTCAGGTCGAGAGGATCAGGCCGCGGAACCCCTAGAGATACCAGCGGGTGAACGGCGCCCCGGAGTCTGTTCCTCGGTCTCGAGCGCATCGTCGAAGCCGCCCCGACCGCGTCGGCCGAACCATCCGAGCGCGACTGCGCCGATCAGTCCGACCAATCCCGCCCCTACGCCGATTCGAAGCCCCGGGGGCTCGAAGCTCAGGCTCAGCCGGCCCGCCGCGTTCGCCGGCAGCCGAGCAGTGAGCAGTCCCGCAGCGGTGCGGCCGACCGGCACCGGGTGGCCGTCGAAGGTCGCCGTCCAGCCGGGCCAACCGAGCATTGCGAACATCACGTCGCCACCCCGCCCGCTGGAGGAGAAGTCCACGTGCTCCTGTCGTATGCCGTCGGTGGACGCGCCGGTCACCGTCATTCCCGTCCGAACGTTGCTCAGATGGCTCCCTGGCCAGGCCTGGGCCTGGTTGCGGTGGTAGATCACCACCTGCGGCGACGACTCTGCGCGGGTCCAGCCGGACGGCACGGTCACGCCTCGCGTCATCCGCGGCTCCACGACCACGGTGTCCACCTTCATCAGATCGACCAGTGGTGGGAGGCCGGGCCCGGACGACTGCCAGATGTTGCGGTAGCCACAGGGTTGGGTGAAGCCCTCGTAGGACATGCAGAGGGCACGCTGGAAGCGGACCAGGCCCATCCCGGTGTAGTGGTTGACCGCGTTCACGCCCGCCACGTCGTACATGCTGCCGGGCAGGTAGTTCTCCCACTTGCGCTCCAGCAGGGCGACCGGCACTCCCCGCTCCTGCAGCTGGCGGAAGTCGGAGAACTGCAGCACCGTGCCCGAGCGGTCGCCGAAGTGTCCCTGCATGGCCGCAACGTCGCTCGGCACGTGCCACACCCGCGAGCTCTTGTTCTCACCGAACATGGCGAGCTGCATGGCCACGGCCAACCCGGTACCGACAATGAACAAACACGCGAGCGCCACCGCACCACGTGTCCCGAGCCGGGAGGTGAGCAGTGCAAGACCGGTGAGGACGCCGACGAGCACCGTCCCGATCACCAGCCGGTGGAGCGCCTCTGGGTTCTGCGCCCAGGCGAGGTACGCCGGCGTACCGATCAGGACGGCCGAGGCGACGAGGCGTCGTCGGGCGTGCGTGGCAGCCAGGCCCTCGCTCACGAGCACGGCGAAGAGCAGGGCGACCGCCAGGTAGAGGTACTCGCTGACGCGCAGCGGCCAGCGGAACATCCACAGCTTCGAAGGCGCGAGAGTCAGAGCGAGGTAGATGACCCCGACCACGATCGGGCCGGCCAGGGACCTCGTCCGGTCGCGCAGAGACGCCCAACGCAGCCACGGGAGCAGCGGGAGCACGAACCACGCGAGGTAGGTGGCCGGCACCGCCATCGGACCGACGATCGCGATGACCGAGGGCACGCTGCTCGGCATGCTGAGCTGGAGCAGGTCGCCCGACGTGGGCTGCAGCTTGCCGGTGTTCGCGATCAGTGCGCCGAGCGAGCGGACCGTCAGACTGCTGGTGCCGAGCAGCGGCAGGTAGACCAGCGGCAGGATGAGGGCCGAGCACACGCCCGCCCCGACGAGCTTCAGCACCCCGCGCACGTCGTGGTCGAGGAGCCCCTCGACCACGAGCGCCAGCCCCACCACGCTCAGGGCGAGGACGCCGTAGGGGTTGCCCTGGGTGACAGCCAGGGCGCCGATGACGAAACCCCAGAACGGGTTGGCCGTCCCGCGCAGGACCTTGCGCAGCACGAACCAGACCCACGGCGTGTAGCTGAAGGCGATCAGCCCGGAGGCCCATGAGCCCGCATCCCAGAAGAGCGTGAAGCCGCCGAACGGCAGCGCGACGCCGAGTGCGGCCGCCGCCCAGCGCTGCGCGCCGTACTCGACGCAGAGGAAGTAGGTGCCCAGCGCCAGCACGACCAGGAGGACGAGCTTGACCAGGAACATCATGGTCATCAGGTCGGACGCGCTCGACATCGCCAGCCAGATCGGGATGTTGAGCGGGTCATAGATGCCGAACAACGCCTCGGCGGCATAGTTGCCCCCGGCCCAGGCGTCCGGGTCGAGCCAGGCCGGGAAGACACCGTCGCGGGTGAGCTGACCGAGGTGGTACCACGTCGGCGCGAACTGAGCGGCCGTGTCGCCGCGCTGGTAGAACCAGCGGCTGGCGAGTTTGGGGATGGTGCCGATCACCGCGGTGGCGACGACCACCACCACAGGCCACCCCAGTCTGGGCGCGACTGTGAAGCGGTCCTTCACTCGTCCTCCAGGAGCTTGTGGGCGGCAAGGCGGTCCTCGTGCTCCGGGCCCAGGGCGGTCGTCACCGAGAGTGGAGTCCCGAGGCTGCTCTCCTTGAGCAGGAACAGCGGTCGCCGCTTGACCTCGGCGTAGATGCGCCCGAGGTACTCGCCGATGACACCCAGCAGGATCAGCTGCACCCCACCGAACCCGGTGACGGCACAGATGGTCGTCACGTAGCCCGGCACCGAGTTGCCGTTCGCGATCGCGGACCCGAGCACCCAGATGGCGTAGATCGTCGCCACGGCGGTGACGAGCACGCCGAACCAGATGGACAACCGCAGCGGCCGGTAGTTGAACGAGACGACGCCGTCGATACCGTAGTTGAACAGGTCGGAGAGCCGCCACTTGGTGGCGCCAGCCGCCCGGGAGACGTTCTGATAGTCGACCACCGCCGTGCCGAAGCCGATCCACGCGAAAAGACCCTTGGAGAACCGATTCGTCTCCCCCAGGGTGAGCAGCGCGTTGACCGCGGTGCGGTCGAGCACCCGGAAGTCGCCGACGCCGTCCTCGAGGCGTACGTCGATGAGCCGGTTGATCAACCGGTAGTAGGCCTTGGAGAGGAACGTGCGCAATGGCGGATCGGTGTCTCGGGTGCGCCGCGCGACTACCTGCTGCACGTCCCCGTGAAGGAGCTGCAGCATCTGGCCGAGCAACGCAGGCGGGTGCTGCAGGTCGCCGTCCATGATCGCGACCTTGTCGCCCCGGGCGTGGCTGAGGCCGGCGAGCATCGCGGACTCCTTGCCGAAGTTCCGGCTCAGCGCAAGGTACCTGAACTCGGGTCGCTCCCTCGAGATGGCGCGCAGCATCGACAGGGTGCGGTCGTTGCTGCCGTCGTCGACGAGGATCACCTCGTAGCTGGCGGAGACCTGCGGGAGCTCGGTGGCGAGGACCTCGACCAGCGTGGGAAGGGAGTCCTCCTCGTTGAAGCAGGGGATCACCACCGACAACTCGATCTGCCGGTGTCCGTCAGCCGGAGCGTCAGTCGCCATCGTGCCGCTCCCCCGCCGGGCCGACCGCTGCCTCGAGCACCGGAAGCAGCGCCTGCTCGAGTCGGGTGACCTGCCTCTCGAGCAGCACCTCCAGTGCGGAGTTCTCCTGCATCGCGACCTCGAGCTCGCGCACCCGCCGGGCCAGGTGGCGGGCCGGCACCGCCACGTCGGCCACCGACCGCAACAGGTCCATCGGGGCACTCACAGCGAGCTCCGGCGGTAGGCGCGCAGCGCCTTCGCGGTGACGCCCGCGTCCTGTCGGTCGGGCTCGAGGAGAAGCTCGGTCACCACGTCCTGCAGGGCTGCCACACGCAGGTGCAGGCGACGTGCTCGTTGCACCTCTCGCTCCAGCTCCTGCACCCGCCGGGTGAGCTCCCTGACGCGGCGCTCGGCGTACGGCGCCGTGGCGCGCTCGGCGAGGTGGCGCAGACGCGCCCGTCGTCCCGTGCGCGCGGCAGGGCCGACGCGCCCGGCGACCGAGCGGTCGCGGAGCTCCACGACCAATGCGCAGATGGTGGCTGCGGCTGCCTTGACGAGCTCGGCGTCGGCGACGTCGAGGGGCAGGCGCGCGGCCGAGTCGGCGGGGCGCAGGTCGTCGAGATCGCCGTGGACGGCGTAGCCGCCTGCGCGGATGCGCTCGACCGCGCGCTCCCACACCGCCAGCGCCCCTGCCACCTGGTGCGGGGCGATGCCGATCGGCTCGTGACCGAGGGGCGCGAGCACCTGCTGCGCCAGCAGGTCACGGATCCAGATCGAACGTTGTCGGCTGCCGCGGATCTCTTCGCCGAGTCCCTGGTTGACGCGTCGGAGCAGCTCTGCCTGGACGACCCCGAGTGACTCGTTCGCGCGCGCCACCTCGAGGTCGACCGACAGAGCCCCCAGGCCGCAGGCCTCGGCGAAGCGGTGCCAGAGCTGGTCCGCCGGGGCGCCCGGGCGGGGTGCTGTGACGACGTGGACGTGGTCGGCGGGCAGCGTCGCGCCCCAGCGCTGGACGACCGCCGAGGGGTCCAGCGTGTGCCAACCCCACTCGCCCTGGTCGTCCTCGCCCTTGGGGACCCACTTCTCCAGCGGCGTGGTCAGGCCGAACTTGAGGCGCTCCTGCCACGCCGACACGGCTGATCGGCCGAGATCGCGTGCGGTGATCACCACGTGCACGTCGTACGCCGCGAGGTCGGCGAGCGCCCGCCCGGCCTGTTGCGACGATGCGGCAGCGAGAAGCTCGTAGCTGAGGACGGCGGACTCGCCCTGCCACTCGCGGATCTGGCGGACCAGCGTGTCCCAGGCATGGCGCGCCGACTCGGGCAGGTCGGCCAGACGGGGGTCCTCGCGGATCTGGAGCGCCGCGTGGATGCGGTCGAGGTGACGCTCACCGACCACCAGCACCCCCGCATCGGCCAGGGTCGCCCGGTTCGATTCGAGAACGCCCTGCAGGAACGTGGTTCCGGACTTGGGCGCCCCGACGTGGAGATACACGCGAGTCGTCATGATGTGCTCCTCCCGGAGGGCCTTGGTTCGCCGAGCTCTGGCCACTCCGCGATCATGCGCCACGTGGTGGGAGCACCTGCCTGGACGGCTCGCACGGCTTCGTCGAAACCGGCCCGCAGAACGATACGCCCCCCGGCAGCCTCGACCAGGGGCACCACGCGGCTGGGCTCCAAGGACCGCACTCGACCCGTCTCGTGCTCCACCTGCCAGGCAAGGCTGTCGGCGGGCGACCGGGCGACCCCCTCCAGGTAGAGCCGGCCGCCCCCGCGCAGGACCATCGAACAAAGGCGGAAGAACGACTCCATGGCGCCCGGTGTCAGGGACTCGAGAAGGTGTCTCGCGACGATCGCCGGGCGCCCCTGGCGCCGCGATAGCGCCGCACCGGTGGTCAGTACGTCGCGAAGGTCCTCGAGGTTGAGGGCACGGGTGTGAACGGGCAGGTCGTCGTTCTCGGCGTCCGGCGCCGATCCGGGCGGGCGGGCGAAGTCGAGGCCGAGCACGCGCCGATCCGGTGCGGCGTACGCCGCCAGATCGAGGCCGGCTCCGCTCCCGACCTCGATCACAAGCTGCACGTCGTCGAGCTGTCGCGCCACCCAGGCGGCGAAGTCGGAGGGCCCGGCGCCCTCCTCCACGCGTCGCGCGTTGTACGACGCCCACTCGCGGCGACCCTTCATCAGCGAGCCGAACCAGCCGTCGAACCGCTCGGTGATCTCCAGCCCGGGCAGGTGCCGGAACGACGGATCAGGGACGCGCCAGTCGGGCCCGTAGGAGACGCGGAGCATGGTGTCGGGGTCGGCTGGCGCCGGCAGTAGGTGACCCTCGAACGGCACGTCAACCAGCGGCAGGATCGCCTCTCGAGGCACCGACGCGCGCACCGTGGCGGTCTCGTGCAGGAGGTCGTCGACATAGAAGCAGGTGTAGACGTCGAGGCCGATCTGGCCACCGTCGGGGGACTTCACCCGGACGGTCAGGAAGCTGGCCGACCTGTGCTGCACCCGGAGGCCGGCAGCGCGCAAGGCCCGGCCGATGCTCCACAGCTCCGCGATCATCTCGGCCGGTGACTCGCGCTCGCTGAGGAAGCACAGGTCGATGTCGGAGTCGTGCCCGATCACCCCGCCGTCACGCGCGGCGCCGAGCAGCGTCCCGAAAGAGATCCAGCCCTCGATCCCGCACTCGTCACGCATGATCGCGAGGACCTCCCGAGCCGCGTCGACGAGGGTGTCGACGACCCCGGCCTCGCGCCGACCGTCGAACGGTCGTTGGATGAGACCCCACTTGTCCACGAAGATGGGGACGCCGTGGGAGTCGACGAAGCTCACCCTCCCGGCGCCGTTCCCGAACGCGACCGTGCCCTCGAAGAGCACGTCCTCCCCGGAGATGATCCGCACGTCGGCGGTCCCGTCGAGGAGCCGGCGCATCCGCTTGGGCCAGGCGACGGTGCGGACCGGGTGCCGTTCGGGGCTGGAGTAGGACCAGACGCGGTTGTCGTCGATGAGCACGTCAAGGGAACCGGAGAAGGGCTCCCCGAAGTGCAGCCCCTCGTCGTCCACCCGCATGGGAGAACGCGACGCGCGCGACCGGAAACGCATCACAATTTCTCCTGCCTGACCGGTTCCGACGTGTCGGGGGCGCACCCGCGGGTGCTCCGGGCACCGGAGACTACCCGGTCCCGAAACGCGCCGACACCACGGCGTGGTCGGTGGTCCGGGCCACCTGGGGCGAGCGGTCCATCAGTGCGTCGCTGAACGGCTCCTTCGAGCCGAAGATCCAGTCGACCCGCATCGGACGCGGAGGTGAGCAGTGTCCGTCGGTGTAGCTGCCGCCGGTCGCCGACACCAGGTTCGTCGCGCCGACGACGCGACAGAACGCCACGGCGGCCTCGTTGAAGTCGCCGTTGACCAGGATCGGCAGGTCGTCCTTGCCGAGCTTGTGGATGGCGCTCAGCAAGATCTTCATGGCTTTGTTGCGGTCGTCCTGCTGGCGACCCGCGGAGAAGTGCACGTTGATCCAGTACACACGAGCACCCGTCGACCGCTGCTCGAGCTCGACGATCGGCTGGGGCCGCCAGGTGTCCTCGAAGGGGATCGAGATGGAGCTCTTCCAGACCAGCGACCATTCGGCCCGTCGCCACATCACCGACTGGGGTGCACCGACGTAGCCCATCGTCGTCCCCGGGTAGAAGCGGTAGGCGTGTCGGGTCGCCGAGTCGAGGGCGACGAGCTGGTCGGGCTGGGTCTCCTGGGTGCCGATCAGCGAAGCGTTCTTGTCGCGGTAGAGGATGTTCGCCCACTCGGCGCGGATCCGGGCGGGTGCGAACTCCGAGGCGTCGCCCCCGGGCGCGGTGTGCTGGCTACCGAGCTCGTTCATCGACACGATCGTGAACGGCGAGAGGGCCGTGCCTCTGCCAGCCGCTGCCCTGGCGGCCGACGGTCGAGACGCCAGGCCGCGCGCGGCCACCTCGCGGGGGGACGCCCGGTCCAGGAAGCGGGCGCGGGGCACGCCGGGGAACGCCACCTGGTGGCGAACCGCGGGCGAGCCGGCCCGCGTGGTCGTGGTGCTGGTCGTGCCATCGCCGACCTGGCCCACCTCGTTGTTGCCCCAGCAGGCGACGGTCGAGCCGGCTCGGATCGTGCACGTGTGCAGCCATCCCGCCGAGGTGAGGGCAACCGGTCCGTCCACCTTCGCCACAGCTCCGGGCGTCAGGGTCAGGTCCCCGGAGGCCGGCTGTCCGAGCTGGCCGTAGCGGTTGTCACCCCAGCACCACAGCTGCCCGTTCGCGTCGATGCCGCAGGTCGAGCCGTCACCAGCCGCCACCTGGGTCCAGACATGGTCACCCGACACCCTGGACGGTCGGGCCGTGTTGGTGGTGGTGCTGTTGCCGAGCTGGCCCTGGCGGTTGAAGCCCCAGCACCACATCTGGCCTGTCTGCGTGACGCCGCATGTCTGGGCCCAAGCTGTGCTGAGCTGCAGCCACGTGGCGCCTCCCGAGACGAGGGTGGGGCGACTGCGGTCGGCGATCGTCCCGTCACCGACCTGACCGAAGGCATTGTGCCCCCAGCAGTAGGCCGCCCCGGCACCGGTGAGCCCACAGGTGTGCCAACCGCCGGTGGTCACGGAGTCCCAGTTGCTGTCGGTGCCGACCTGTTGGGGGGTACCGTGCAGCCGGTCGATCGTGCCGATGCCCAGCTGTCCGCGAAGGTTCTGGCCCCAGCACCACAGGGTGCCGTCGGTCCGCGTCGCGCAGGTGTGGGTCCAGGCGGCCGCCACCTGGGCCCACTGATGGGACTTGCCGACCTGCTTCGGATGCGTCACCGGGGCGCCGCGGCCGGTGCCGAGCTGCCCGAAGTTGTCCAGGCCCCAGCACCAGAGGGTGCCGTCCTGCTTGACGCCGCAGGTCGTGCTGCCGCTCGTGCTGATGTTCGCCCAGCCCGAGCCGATCACCGCCGTAGGGACCAACCGACCCTGGACGGTCCCATCACCGATCTGCCCGTAGTTGTTGCGCCCCCAGCACCTGGCGGTGCCGTCGGAGCGCGTGAGGCAGGACACCTGCCCCCCCGCGGAGAGCGAGACCGAGGCGGGTGTGACCGTCAGCAGGACCGAGCCGGAGTGGCCCGTGGTGATCGGGGAGGAGCCCTTGGTCCGATAGTCGATGGTGTAGCTGCCGGCCCTCTCCGGTGTTCCTGCCAGGAGGCCCGACCCCGACAGGGTCAGGCCTGCCGGGAGCCCTACGACGTCGCTCCACGTCGCGCCTCGGGGAGCGCCCGGAGCGAGAGTGAGCTGGAGATGGACGGGCTCACCGACCGAGGTGGAGAGCACCTGGGAACGGGGCGACGGCACGGGCCACAGCGCCATCTGCCGCCACGCGTCCCGCGCCACTGTGCCCAGCAGCGGCCGGTCCTTGACGTAGCTGCGGACAGCCCGAACGGACTCGCCGACCGTCGCCCGCGTCGGGTCACAGGCCAGGTCGGACGCGGTGCATACGGACCACACGCCGAACGAGCCCTGCGCAGCCGGGACGTCGGCGGATCGCGTCTTGAGGAACGTGTGGAAGATACCGGCTCTCGACCTGGAGGCCGCCGGGCTGCCGAGCACGGGTCCCCCGGCAGAGTGCGCTGAACGATCGGGGTCCGCGATCAGTACGCCGCCCACGAGGCCGGCCAGGGACCCGGAACCGGCGACCCGGCCGAGGACGCGGTGGACGACCGCCGCACCCTGGGCGTAGCCGACCAGTAGGGCGGGACTGTCGGGGCAGCGGGCGGTCTGCGCTGCGAGCAGGGCGAGAGTCCGCTGGACTCCGTCGCCGATCGGCTCGCGCCACTTGCGCAGCCCGTGCATCGACACCGCTCGTACGGTCCGGTCGCCTTCCGCGTGGTGCTGGCGCAGCATCACAGTCGCAGGCAGTGTGTGCAGCGGGACCCGCTCGACCCGCACCGAACGGTGGTGACTCGCGGCGCGCGCCAGCACCCGGCTCACGACGGCATCCACGGTCGGGCCGAACCTGTCGCCGGACCGAGGCGGCTGGCCGTTCCCGTCGAGGCCGACCACGAGCGTGTCGGCACAGCCGGCTGCGCGTTGGTCGGCAACCGTGCGGGCCTGCAGGGGGTTCGACGGGCTTGAGGGCCACGGCGCCACCGCGATCGCCAGCACGAGGCAGAGCGCGACCGTCACGGCTGCGTAGACCACGCGTCGGGCCCGCAGAGACCGCAACAGCTCGTGGTCCATCTCAGAGGTCCTGGCGGATCAGCGCGTAGGGATCGACGTGACGGGCGGCCGCGCGTTCGGAGACGGTGCCGGGTGACGAGCCACAGTGACCCTGGTCCCAAGCACCCGGCACGTGGGTGAAGAGGTAGTCGATCCACTTCGAGTAGTTCCGCGTCACGCTGCGCTTCTCGAGCAGGCCGAGGACCTCGTCGCTGGCCAGCGACACGGGCGTCCAGTTCGCGGAGCCGTTCCAGGTGATCGCGGCGTGGGTGTTCTTGCCGTACACGCCGCTCACGGTCATGGCCTTCATGTGGACGTACTTGTCGTAGATGCCGTTGCAGTCGGCGTCATAGGCGAGGTGCGTCAGTGGCACCCCACCCGGGCCGGCCTCGTGACGCAGCACATCGAGCACCCGCGTACCGAACATCGCGTAGACCAGCCGGATGTTGCAGCCCCGCCTCTTCATCTGCGCCAGTCGCTCGGCGAGCGCGAGACCGCGCTTGCCATACGTCGCGGTCTGCGCGATCCGGATCTTGGTGTGGCCGCCCACGCCGGTGCCGCCGGTCGCACCGGAGCACCGGACGTTGTTCAGGACGCTGAGGACGGGATCCTTCTTGGTCCCGTCGCCCTGGTAGGGATAGAACGCTAGGTCCAGCGGGCCGTGAGGGTAGTTCAGGTAGCCCTGCTTGACGGCCTTGTCACGCTTCATCTGGTCGAAGACGCCGAGGAACTCCTCGTACACGCTCGGGCTGCCGGTGAGCGTGAAGATGTCGTTCCACTGGATCGTCGCGGCCAGCAGGGTCGCGTTGGCTGAGCCGTACATGGCGACGTACCTGGTCTTCTGCACCTTGTCGAAGAGGTAGAACTTGGTGTGTGCGATGCCGTGATCGCCGCGGCACGCACCACGGCAGCGCTTCAGCCAGGAGGTCATGTCCGCGTCGCGGTGCTTGTCACCCTTCGCGAGCGCCGCCTGGGTCCGCTTCGCGATGTCGTTGGGGATGTCGGGATTCCAGTTCCCGTAGTCCATGATCACCCGGACGCTGACGCCGCGCTTGTGGGCGCGGATCAGCGCGTTGGAGATCCCGACGCTGCGGAAGTTCCAGGACGCGATCCGGATCCGGTGATCCTTCTTGACACTGTCGATGGTGCGCACGATCTTGTGGGAGATCCGGTACGTCGCGACCTGGCCGCCGAAGGGGTCGTTGAACGTTGCGCCGCGCGACGGCTTGTAGTGGTCGGGCGTGGCCTGCGCCGCGGGCGCGCCAGCCACGAGGGCCCAGACAAGCGGCAGCACCAGGGCCAGGCACAGCATTCTGCGCACAGAAGTGGTCATCTTTGAATCCATCCGGGTGTCGTGTGGGCCAGCCGCGCGTGCGTAGGGGTGAGCCCACGACACTGGCATAGAGTATAACCCCTCCATCCCCACCAGCCTCAGCAAGCCCATGGGGAACGCGTCGATCGTTCAGGCTCCGCAGACGGCCATCAGGTGACGGAACGCGGCATCCCGGGCCAAGGTGGAGTCGGACCGGGTGATCTCGTGCCCGGGCTGGGCGTAGAACTCATGCGCGTAGGTGACCAGGCGATGGCCGTCGGAACAGTGGTACACCATGGCCCGGACCCAGCCCCCTGAGGCCGCGCAGCCGGCGTAGTCGGGGGCGAGCACGTGGCCGTCGCGCCACACTGCGGCGCAGACGGGGTGGTCGGGTGCGGAGCTCGACGACGGGCTCGAGGGGGACTCGCTCGAGGGGGGCGGGGTCGAGGGGCTGGAGACTGGCGAGGTGGCCGGGTCCTGAGCCACCGGGGTCGAGTCAGAGCCGCACGCACCCACGGTGAGCGCGGCGGACGCGGCAGCCACGGCTGCTCCTGCACGGACGACGACTCTCATGCCAGTACGGTACGCCGTCACGGTGCGTACCAGGACGACGTCGCGGTAGCCGTCGCGTACAGGTAGAAGTGGTCGCTGGCGCGGCCGAGGCCGGTGGCGTCCTGCCGGTAGCCGCTGAAGCTCATCCCGCCGCCACCCATGATCCAGTCCACCCGCAGGGGGCGAGGCGGGAGATGGCAGCCCCCCAGGCCCGTGCCGCCGTTGGCAGCCACCATGCCGGTCGACGCGGCGACTCGGCAGAAGAACTCGGTGTGCTCGTTCATGTCACCGGCGATGATGACCGGCCTGTCTGTGGCCATCAGCGTGTGGATCAGGTTGATCTCGACCGCGGTTCCGACGTCGCGCTGCGACTCGAGGGAACCCGCTGAGTTGTGGGTGGAGATCATCCAGAACTCTGCTCCGCTCTGCCGGTCGCGCAGGAGGACGTAGGGCAGGGGGATGCGTTGCCCAGAGAACGTGTAGGTCACCGAGCCAGTGTCCATCAGCGAGAACTCGGTCGATCGCCAATATATTTGGTTGCGGATGCCGTTGTGACCCAGCACAGCCGCGGGCCAGAACGAGTAGCCGGCCATCCGGCCCTGGAGGACCTGCAGCTGGTCGGCCTGCACTTCCTGCATGGCTCCCACGTCGACGCCGCTGGAGCTCACCAGCCCGGCAGTCATGGCGGCCCGGACCGTCCCGGGGGCGAAGCCACCGCGCCCGGCGGAATGCTGGCTGCCCAGGATATTCGACTGCGCAACGGTGAACGTCGACGTGGCCGGGGACAGGGCGGCAACCTTGCGGGCGAGGAGGACGCCTGGTGACGGCTTCTTGCGGGGAGGCAATCGCTTGAGCACCGCGCGCGCCCGCACGACCCGCTGCGGCGCCCGGACCTTGGCTGCACCGGCCTGCGCAGAGATCGCGGGACCTGCGGCCCCAGCGGTCGCGAGGATAGCCGCCGCCGACGGCGGCGGCGTCGACGGACCGGAGGAACGGCTCAGCCACAGCAGCACTACCGGGACAGCCAGCAGGACCACTGCCAGCAGCAGGGTCGCCCAGCCTCCGGCGCCTACCCGTGAGGACGGGGAGTCGTCAACGCGCAGGGCGTGCTTGGACATGTGGAGCAGACCTCCTGCACCGGTTCGGACAACCCCTCGATGGTAACCGACCTTCGGAGGCCCACCGACGATCAACTGGAGGCCCGGCCGGGCGCGCGCCATGCGTCCCGCACCCGCGCCGACCGGTAGCGTATGGGGACGTGAGCACCACCCCCTCCCGCGTCTACGCGGCCCGACTGGTCGGGCTGCCGATCTTCGACCCCCAGGGCGACCAGGTCGGCAAGGTGCGGGACCTCGTCGTGGCGCTGCGGTCCGAGGGCAGCCAGCCGCGCGTGCTCGGCAT
>JAOPYB010000427.1 GCA_025964835.1 Nocardioides sp.
CGGCCGTCACCGCCGGACCGCCGCTGTGCCGTTGGGCGACCGCACCCGCCGTCGAGTCCGCGAGCTTCATGAACTCGCCACCGTGGATGTTGCCCAGCATGTTCGCCTCCCGCCCGGAGGTGATCACCGCCAGCGACACGCGGGCGTACGACGGCGGCAGGTCGCTCGGGTCCGCACTCATGTGCGCACGGTAGCGTTCCGGTCATGGCAGACCGTCCCCCGGGAAGCGGAGGTCCCGAGGAAGGGACGCCCGAGTACGACTGGCTCTACGGCAAGGGCGGCCCGGACACGCCCACGAACGACGCCGACGCCGACGCGACCCGGGTGGTGCCCCGGCAGCCACGCGCCGACGAGACCAGGATGATGCCGACCGTGCCGCCGCCCTCGCCCCGTCCCGCGAGCCGCCCCGCTTCCTCGACGGCCCCTTCCCCGCCGCCGCCCCCGGCTCGGGCGGGCTCGGGCGCCTCGGGATCCTCCGGCGGCCGGTCGCGCGGCTTCCGCCGGCCCCGGTTCCGGGTGCGCTGGATCTTGCTGCTGGTGCTGCTCTACATCGCCTATCTGGTGATCGTGCCGTTCTACGCCTGGCACCAGGTCCACAAGGTCGCGTGGGAGCCCTCCGGCCAGCGCCCCGACGACCAGCCCGGCACGACGTACCTCCTCGTCGGCAGCGACTCGCGTGCCGGCCTGAGCGCCGCGGAGCGCAAGAAGCTCGGCACGGGCAACGCCGCCGGCCAGCGCACCGACACGATCCTGATCCTGCACACCGGCGACGGACCCAACCTGCTGATGTCGATCCCGCGCGACTCGCTGGTGGACATCCCGGGGCACGGCACCAGCAAGATCAACGCCGCGTTCGCGTACGGCGGCCCGAAGCTGCTGGTGCGCACGATCGAGGGGGACACCGGCATCCGCATCGACGACTACGTCGAGATCGGGCTCGGCGGCCTCGCGGGCGTGGTCGACGCCGTCGGGGGCATCACGATCTGCCCCACCGAGGACATGCAGGACAAGCTCGCCAACCTCGACATCAAGAAGGGCTGCCAGGAGGCCGACGGCACCACGGCCCTGGGCTACGCCCGTTCGCGGCACACCTCGAACATCGGCGACATCGACCGGGTCAAGCACCAGCGCGAGGTCGTCTCCGCGGTGGGCGACGCGGTCATCTCGCCCTGGACGTTCCTGAACCCGTTCCGCTACTGGAACCTGCTCACCTCGGTGCCCGACTTCTTCGCGTTCGGCGAGGGCACCAGCACCGTCCGGGCCGGGATGTGGGCCTCCGCGATGACCCACGTGAACGGCGACAACGGCCTCAGCTGCGTGGTGCCGATCGCCGACCTGGCCGTGCACTGGGACCCCGACCGGAGCAAGGAGATGTTCGGCTACATCATCGACGACAAGACCTCCGACATCCCGAAGAGCCTGTGCACGCCCACCGGCCTGCCCAAGGGTGTCGTCCCGTGAGCTACGAGACCCTCGAGTGGGCCGTCGACGACGACGGCATCGCCACCCTCACGCTCGACCGTCCCGACGCCCTCAACGCCTTCGACCTGACGATGGCCCGCGAGCTGGAGCGGGTCTTCCTGACCGACGCCCGCGACGACCACGTCCGCGCCGTCGTGGTGACGGGCGCCGGCCGGGCCTTCTGCGCCGGCATGGACCTCTCCGCCGAGGGCAACGTCTTCGGGCTCGACGAGTCCGTCGACCCCACGCCCGCGGACCTGCGCGCGCACCTGACGCAGGCGCCGTACCACGACGGCGTCCGCGACACCGGCGGCCGCGTCACCCTCGCGATCCATGCGCTGCCCAAGCCGGTCATCGGCGCCATCAACGGGGCCGCGGTCGGGATCGGCGCCACCATGACGCTCGCCATGGACATCCGGCTCGCCTCGACGACGGCCCGGATCGGCTTCGTGTTCGGCCGGCTCGGCATCGTGCCCGAGGCCGCGTCCAGCTGGTTCCTGCCCCGCATCGTCGGCATCCAGCAGGCGCTCGAGTGGGTCTACGCCGCCGACATCCTCACCGCCGAGCAGGCGCTGGCCGGGCGGCTGGTCCGCTCGGTGCACGAGCCCGACGACCTGCTGCCGACGGCCTACGACCTGGCCCGGTCGTTCGTGGTCGACCGCTCCCCCGTCGCGCTGGGCCTGGCGAAGCGGATGCTCTACCGCAACGGGGCCGTCGGCGACCCGCTGGAGGCCCACCTGTCCGACTCGCTGGCGATGTTCTTCACGTCGGTCGGCGACGGCAAGGAGGGCGTGGCGGCGTTCCGCGAGAAGCGCGCGCCGAAGTTCACGGGCCGGGCGTCCGAGCTGCCGGAGATCTTCTGAGGCTAGCGTTCGTCGCTGATCCGCTTCGCCTTGCCCAGCGACCGCTCGAGCGCGTGCGGCTCGACCACCTCGACCCGGACGGTCACGCCCACCCGGTGCTTGACCCGGGCGGCGAGGGCGCTGCCCAGGCCGTCGTCGTACGGCGAGGTCGCGGCCTCGACCCGGACCGTCAGCTCGTCCAGGTTGCCGGGCCGGGTCAGCACGCAGAGGTAGTGCGGCGCCAGCCCCTCGACGGTGAGGATCTGCTCTTCGATCTGGGTCGGGAAGACGTTCACGCCGCGCACGATCATCATGTCGTCGGTGCGGCCGGTGACCTTCTGCATCCGCCGGAACGCGGGGTACGCCGTGCCGGGCAGCAGCCGGGTCAGGTCGCGGGTGCGGTAGCGGACCACCGGCATCGCCTGCTTGGTGAGCGAGGTGAAGACCAGCTCGCCCTCCTCGCCGTCGGGCAGCACCTCGTGGGTGAGCGGGTCGATGATCTCGGGCAGGAAGTGGTCCTCCCAGACGTGCAGCCCGTCCTGGGTCTCCCCCGCCTCCTGGGAGACCCCCGGACCCATCACCTCGGAGAGACCGTAGATGTCGACGGCCCGGATCCCCGAGCGCTCCTGGACGGCCCGGCGCATCTCGTCGGTCCACGGCTCGGCGCCGAAGATGCCGACCTCGAGCGAGGTGCTCCGCGGGTCGACGCCCTGGGCGTCCATCTCGTCGAGGATGGCGAGGAAGTACGACGGGGTCACCATGATCACCCGCGGCCGGAAGTCGACGATGAGCTGCACCTGGCGCTCGGTCATGCCACCGCTGACCGGGACGACCGTGCAGCCGAGCCGCTCGGCGCCGTAGTGCGCGCCGAGGCCGCCGGTGAAGAGCCCGTAGCCGTAGGACACGTGCACCAGGTCGCCGGGCCGGCCGCCGGCGGCGCGGATCGAGCGGGCCATCACCTCGGCCCAGGTGTCGACGTCGGCCTGCGTGTAGCCGACCACCGTGGGCTTGCCGGTGGTGCCGCTGCTGGCGTGGATCCGGGCGACCTGCTCGCGCGGGACGGCGAACATCCCGAACGGGTAGTTGGCGCGCAGGTCGGCCTTCGCGGTGAACGGGAAACGGGCCAGGTCGGCGAGGGACCGCAGGTCGGCGGGCGTCACGCCGGCGTCGGCGAAGGCGCGACGGTGGTGCGGCACGTCGTCGTGGGCCCGGCGGAGGGTGTCGCGGAGCCGCTCGAGCTGGAGCTCCTCGAGCTCGGCGCGGGACAGGGTGGGGATCTCCCCGGCCATCAGGAGCCGTCGCCCCAGAACGCGCCGCCGATCTCCTTCGAGCGGCCGACGAACGTGGCGACGACCGTGTCCCCCGTGGTCACCGTGACGTCGTACGTACCGTCGCGGCCCTCCCTGCTGCGCTCGACGGCGGTGGCCACGAGCACGTCGCCGGAGCGCGTCGGGGCCCGGAACCGGACCTCGGCGCCTGCGGCGACGGTGCGCCGGTTGTAGGAGTTGCACGCGAAGGCGAACGCCGAGTCGGCGAGCGTGAACGTGAACCCGCCGTGCCCGATGTCGTGGCCGTTGACCATGTCCTCGCGGACGGTCATCCGCAGGGTCGCGGTGCCGGGGCCGACGTCGTCGATGCTCATGCCGAGCGCCTGGCTGGCGCGGTCCTCGGCCCACATGGCGTCCGCGCTGGCGCGGGCGGTCTCCTCGGGGCTCACCGGATCAGGCTAGGACATGGGTGGAGCCGTCAGGCGGCGTCCGTGGCCTCGAGCTGCTGGCGGAGCCGCACGAGCAGCCGGGCCAGGAGCCGCGAGACCTGCATCTGGGTGACCCCCACCTCGGCCCCGATCTCGGCCTGGGTGCAGCCGCCGAAGAACCGCATCTCGATGATCTTGCGCTCCCGCGGGGAGAGCTTGCGCAGCAGGGGCTGCAGGGCGACCCGCGCCTCGGCGCTGTTGAAGGCGCCGTCGAGACCGCCGAGCCGGTCGACCGGTCCGCTCTCGCCGTCCGCCGCGGGGGCGTCCAGCGACATCGGGGCGAAGCAGCCGTTGGCGGCCAGGGAGTCGACGACCAGCTCGAGGTCGACGCCGAGGTGCTCGGCCAGCTCGGTCGGTCGCGGGGAGCGGCCGAGAGCCTGGTAGAGCTCACCCTCGGCGGCGGTGATCTTGGACTGGAGCTCCTGGACGGACCGCGGCGGCCGGATGGTCCATCCGAAGTCGCGGAAGTAGCGGCGGATCTCCCCACGCATGGTGGGGACGGCGAAGCTGAGGAAGTCGGAGCCGTGGGTCGGGTCGAATCCGCGGACGGCCTTCACCAGGCCCAGGTAGGCGACCTGGTCGAGGTCGTCACCGGCGATGCCGCGGCCGTGGTAGCGGCGGGCGATCTCGGTGGCGACGCCCATGTTCAGGCGGATCGCCTCGTCCTCGAGCATCGAGCGCCGCTCGGGTGACGCGGTCTGGGCCTCCTCGAGGAGGCGGGCGGTCTCGGTCCGGCGGTGGGTGCGCGCCTGGGACTGGTCCGGGGGCGTTGCGGTCTTCGTCATCAGATCCACCTCCCGAAAGGGGCGTCTGGATGGAGCCGTCGGATGAGCACACGACGACAGTGTCAGGGCGCCGCAACCACGGACAACACCCTCCGGGGTGAGACCCCTAGGGGTGAGGCTCAGCGGCTCAGGGCCCGCTCCAGCTCGGCCTTCGTCATCGTCGAACGGCCGCTGATGTTGCGCTTGCAGGCCTCGGCGTAGAGCTGGTCGCGGGTCCGCCCACCGGCGCCGGAGTGGGACCGCAGCCCACCGCGGCGGCCCGACGAGATGTCCTCGGTTGAGGTGCGGCTGGCGGTCTCGGACTCGCCGGCCCGCGCGCGCTCCTTGTTGACCGTGCGGGCGGCGATCTCCTCCGCCTCGTCCTCGCTGCGACCGCTGTCGGTGAGCCCGTCCAGGATGTGCTCGTACTGACGCTCGCGCTTCTTGCTCCAGCCCGGCTGAGGCATCCGTCCCACCTCCGAAATGTTGGCCGGGCCCGGGTGTCAGCGCCGCCCCATGATGGTTCGAACAACGCCGGGGCCGGGCCCGTGGTGACGCCGTACCCCGGCGCCTGCTCGGTCATGCCGAGCCGCACGGACTTGTTCGCTCAGCCGCGCAGCGTGCGCGCGAAGAG
>JAOPYB010000455.1 GCA_025964835.1 Nocardioides sp.
ATGATGGGATCGGGCGCCGCCTGGCGCAACCTGCGCACCGATCGCAGCATCGTCAACAACCGCGTCGAGCGGAAGACGGTGCTCCGCGTCTTCGGGTTCGCCCGGCCGCACCGCAGGCTGATCACCGGGTTCCTCGCGCTCACGGTCGTCGAGGCCGTCATGGTCGTCGTGCCGCCGTTGCTCGTGCAGCGGATCATCGACGACGGGATCCTGGCCGGCGACGCCGGCCTGATCACGTGGCTCGCGCTCGCGATGGCCGGGACGGCCGTGATCGGCTTCCTGCTCACCGTCGGCGGCGGTTACTTCTCCACCCGGATCGGCGAGGGACTCATCTACGACCTCCGCACCCGGGTGTTCGCGCACGTGCAGCGCCAGTCCCTGGCGTTCTTCACCCGGACCCAGACCGGAGCCCTGGTGTCGCGGCTCAACAACGACGTGATCGGCGCCCAGCGTGCGTTCACCTCGACCCTGTCGAGCACGGTCTCGAACCTCATCTCGGTCGTCGTGGTCGGGGTGGCGATGTTCGTCCTGAGCTGGCAGGTCACGCTGCTGTGCCTCGCGCTCTTCCCGGTGCTGTTCCTCGTCTCGCGCGGCGTCAGCGGCAAGCTGGCCGGCCTCACGCGCCAGCAGATGGACGGCAACGCCGACCTCGGCAACGCGATGACCGAACGGTTCAACGTGGGCGGCGCGATGCTGCTCAAGCTCTTCGGCCGTCGCGCCGAGGAGGACGCCCTCTTCGGCACCAAGGCGGCGCGGGTCCGCGACCTCGGCATCCGGATCTCGCTGGTCACCAGGATCTTCGTGGCGTCCATGATGACGGTGCCGGCGCTCGCCACCGCCCTGGTCTTCGGCGTCGGCGGACACCTGGCCGTGAGCGGGGCACTCACCGTGGGGACACTCACCGCGCTCGCGACGCTGCTCCTCCGACTGCTCGGCCCGCTCCAGGGGCTCTCCAACGTCCGCATCGACGTGATGACCGCGCTGGTCAGCTTCGAGCGCGTCTTCGAGGTCCTCGACCTGCCCTCCCTGATCGAGGAGAAGCCCGACGCCGTCGTGCTGCCGCCGAGCGCGTCGCGGCTCGAGTTCGAGAACGTCGCCTTCACCTACCCGAGCGCCGAGGACATCTCGCTCGCCTCCCTCGAGGTCGTCGCCCGCACCGAGTCGCGCCCGTCGAGCCAGGTCCTGCGGGACATCAGCTTCGTGGCCGAGCCCGGCCAGATGATCGCGCTCGTCGGCCCCTCCGGGGCCGGCAAGACCACGGTCACCCACCTGGTGGCCAGGCTCTACGACGTCAACGGGGGCGTCGTGCGGGTCGGCGGTCACGACGTGCGCGACGTGACGTTGCAGTCCCTCGAGGACGCCGTCGGCTACGTCACCCAGGACGCCCACATGTTCCACGACACGATCCGGGCCAACCTCCTCTACGCCAAGCCGGGTGCGACGGACGCCCAGGTCTGGGACGCCCTCGAGGCGGCCCAGATCGCCGCCCTCGTGCGGGCGCTGCCCGACGGGCTCGACACGGTCGTGGGCGACCGCGGCTACCGGCTCTCCGGCGGGGAGCGTCAGCGGCTCGCCATCGGGCGCCTGCTGCTCAAGGCGCCGGCGATCGTGGTCCTCGACGAGGCGACCGCCCACCTCGACAGCGAGTCCGAGGCCGCCGTGCAGCGGGCCCTCGACGCCGCGCTCGAGGGGCGGACGTCGCTCGTCATCGCGCACCGGCTGTCCACCGTCCGCAACGCCGACACGATCCTGGTGCTCGACGACGGCCGGATCGTCCAGTCCGGCACCCATGCCGGGCTGCTCGCGGAGGGCGGCCTCTACGCCGACCTCTACCGCACCCAGTTCATCCAGGACGTGCCGGTCTCGTGACGTGCCGGGGGGCGGCTCCTGGGCTCGGAGCATGGATCTCCCGCTGAACGACCGGGTCCTTATCGTCACGGGGGGGCGCCCGCGGCCTGGGCCGCGCCACCGCCGACTCCCTGGTCGCCGTGGGGGCGCGGGTCGTGCTGTCCGGCCGGAGTGAGGAGTCGCTCCGCGCTGCCGGGACGGCGGCCCGCCGAAGGGACCGGTCTCAGGCATCACCGACGACCAGCGGGCCGAGGCCTTCGCATCGGTCTTCCTGGGCGCCGTCCGGCTCTGCCGCGCATCGGCCAGGCCCTTCCGGACGGTGGCGCCCCGGCGCAGGTGCTCTCGTGGAGCGTGCGGGCACCGCTCGCCGACATGGCGATCTCCAAGATCGGGTCGCGGAGCTCGACGCCGGCTCCGGTGAACCCGAGCGCGCCCGCGCCGTCGCGATCGCCGGTATCCCGCTGCGGCGCTACGGCGAGCCGGAGGAGTTCGGCAGGGTCGCGGCCTTCCTGCTCTCGCCGGCCGCGTCGTTCGTCTCCGGGTCCACGGTCCCGGTCGACGGCGGGATGCTCCGCGCGCGCTGACCGGTCCGGGCACGCCGCCACTCGTCGTACATGAGGTAGAAGAAGCCGAAGACCGCCAGCACCCCGAAGAACCACCACTGCAGCCCGTAGAAGAAGTGCGGACCGTTGTCGAGCTCGGGGAGCTCCGCGCCGGCCAGCGCGGTGTCGGGCGCGGGGTCCTCGGACTCGAGGTCGACGAACCCGCCGTAGACCTGCCGGTCGATCGCGTCGCCGATCCGGCTGCTGCTGATCGACCGCGTCGAGTGGTCCGTCACGCGCGTGCTGTCACCCGTGCCGTCCACGCGCACCCAGCCGGTGATGGTCACCTCGCCCGCGGGGGGCGGGGGCACGTCGGCGGCGTCCTCGCCGCGGTTGTCCGTGGCCAGCCAACCCCGGTCGACCAGGAGTGCGGGGCCGTCGTCCGTCACCAGGGGGACGACCACGTCGACCCCCGACTCACCGTCTCGCGTCCGGTAGCGGACGACCACGGTGTCGTCGGTGGCGTAGGTGCCGGTCGCGGTGACCTGTCGCCACTCCTGGCTGTCCGCAACGGCGCGGCCCGGAGCCAGTACGTCGGCCACGGGTGCGGGGTCGAGTGCCTCGTTGTGGCGGACGATCGCGTTGCTGGCCTTGCGGTCCTCGAGACGGTGGAACTGCCACTCGCCGAGCCACCACGTCGCCCAGGCGATCAGCACCACCGAGAGGGCGAAGAGCGCCCATCGACGACTGACCAGGAAGCCCAACGACCGCACCCGGCGAGGTTATCCGGACGGTGGGCGCGCCGATGTCGGAGGGGCGACCTACACTGACGAGGTGACGACACAGAGGCTCGAGGACCGCTACGGCCGGGTGGCGACCGACCTGCGCGTCTCCCTGACCGACCGGTGCAACCTGCGCTGCTCCTACTGCATGCCGGCGGAGGGCCTGGACTGGCTGCCCGACGACAGCGTGCTCACCGACGACGAGATCGTCCGGCTGATCCGCGTCGGGGTGGAGCAGCTCGGCATCCGCGAGGTCCGGTTCACCGGCGGCGAGCCGCTCGTCCGCCGGGGGCTCGTCGACATCGTCCGTCGCACCCGGGCGATCGACCCGGCGCTCGAGCTCTCGATCACGACCAACGCCCTCGGCCTGGCCCGTAACGCCGCCGCGCTCGCGCAGGCGGGTCTCGACCGGGTCAACGTCAGCCTCGACACCGTCCGTGCCGAGACGTTCCACCAGATCACCCGGCGCGACCGGTTCGACGACGTGGTCGCGGGGCTCGAGGCCGCGCGCGAGGCCGGCCTCGGACCGATCAAGATCAATGCCGTCCTGCTGCGCGGGGTCAACGACGACCAGGCGGCCGAGCTGCTGCGTTGGTCGATCGCGCGCGGCTACGACCTGCGCTTCATCGAGCAGATGCCCCTCGACGCCCAGCACGGCTGGAGCCGTGAGGCCATGGTCACCGCCGACGAGATCTTCGAGCGGCTGGAGGCGGAGTTCGAGCTGTCGCCGGCCGCGGAGCCGCGGGGGAGCGCCCCCGCGGAGCTCTTCCGGGTCGACGGCGGACCCGCGACGGTGGGCGTGATCGCCTCCGTGACGCGCCCGTTCTGCGGCGACTGCGACCGGGTGCGGCTCACGGCCGACGGCCAGGTCCGCAACTGCCTCTTCGCCCGCGAGGAGTCCGACCTGCGCGGGGCGCTGCGGGCCGGCGCGACCGACGAGGAGCTCGCCGGTCGCTGGCTGGTGGCCATGCGCGGCAAGCGGGCCGGTCACGGCATCGACGACCCCAGCTTCCTGCAGCCCGACCGGCCGATGTCCGCGATCGGCGGGTAGCGCTCACTGCACGTGCTCCACGACGTCCTTCAGGAAGCTCCGCGCGCCCAGGAAGTCAGCCAGCGACTGCCGGTGGTCGTCGCAGGCGAGCCACGTCTTGCGACGCTCGGGGGTGTGCAGCTTCGGGTTGTTCCACAGCAGCGCCCAGGCGGCCGGCTGCTGGCACCCCTTGGCCGAGCAGCGGTCCGGTTCGGAGTCGTCCACGGGCGTCCTTCGCTGGAAATGGGTGATGCCGGACAGCCACGGGGGAAGCCGTCCGGCACCACTGCGAGCTGAGACGGGGGAGACCCAGCTCGCGCCGGTGATTCTGTCACGGCCGGGGGTGAAGTCAAATAGGGTCGGGCCCGTCGTGGCGCCCCGATTCCGTGCCGGATTCGAGCTCCCGCCGTCCGTAGGTGCTGTCGAGAAGCTCGAACCCGTCGGATTTCGTCGAGGAGTTGTTCGCCATCACGACGGCGACGTACGGCAGGATCAGCGCGGCGGCGATCAGCCAGGGCCACAGCCAGGTGATGCCGGCGATCGCGGTGCTGACCGCCCCGATGAAGCAGATCGACCGGATGCTCATCGAGAGCAGGTAGCGCTTCTGCCGGGCGTTGATGTCGGCGTCGCGGCTCGACGCCGCCGTCGTGATGCGGACGGCGTCCTCGCGGTGTCGACTGAGGTCCCGGGCCATGCCTTCATCGTACGTCGGTAGCATCGGCCTCCCACCACGGCTTCGGAGGTCCCATGTCCAACCGCACCTACCGCGTCACCGAGATCGTCGGCACGTCCCCCGAGGGCATCGACGACGCGATCAAGAACGCCATCGAGCGGGCCACCCGCACCTTGCGTCACCTCGACTGGTTCGAGGTCACCCAGGTCCGCGGCCAGGTCAAGGACGGTGCCGTCGAGCACTTCCAGGTCGGGCTCAAGGTCGGCTTCCGCATGGAGGACGACTGATGAGGGTGCCTCGGACCCGGCGTGCGAGGTGCGAGGAGCAGCACTCAGGTCGAGTAGCCGCGCGATCGAGGCACGAGATCGCGACCGGCGTATCGAGACCGATGGTTTAGGCGAACCCATCGGTAATCACTACCGTCGTCGGCGTGAGCAGATCAGTCCTGGTGACAGGCGGCAACCGTGGCATCGGCCGAGCGATCGCGGAGGCGTTCATCGCCAACGGCGACCAGGTCGCCGTGACCACCCGCAACGGGGGTGCCCCCGAGGGCGCCCTCGACGTCCGCTGTGACATCACCGACCCCGCCGCCGTGGAGGCGGCCTTCACGCAGATCGAGGTCGCGCACGGCCCGGTCGAGGTGCTCGTCGCGAACGCCGGCATCACCGCCGACACCCTCGTCCTGCGGATGTCGGAGGAGGACTGGTCCTCGGTCATCGACACCAACCTGACCGGCTCGTTCCGGCTCGCCAAGCGCGCCACCAAGGGGATGCTGCGGCTGCGCCGCGGCCGGATCATCTTCATCTCCTCGGTCGTCGGGCTGCTCGGCTCCGCCGGACAGGTCAACTACGCCGCCTCCAAGGCCGGTCTGGTCGGCATGGCGCGCTCGCTCGCCCGTGAGCTCGGCTCCCGTTCGATCACCGCGAACGTGGTCGCCCCCGGTTTCGTCGAGACCGACATGACCGCGGTGCTCACCGGCGAGCAGAAGGCCGCCATCAAGGCCCAGGTGCCGCTCCAGCGCTACGCCACGCCCGACGAGATCGCCTCGGTGGTCACCTGGCTGGCCGGCGACGGCGCCGCCTACGTCACGGGGGCGGTCATCCCCGTCGACGGCGGCCTCGGCATGGGCCACTGATCTCGACAAGCTCGATCACCGAAGGAAGAGAGTCATGGGCATTCTGGACGGCAAGCGGATCCTGGTCGCGGGCGTGACGATGGACTCCTCCATCGGCTTCGCCACCGCGAAGATCGCGCAGGAGCAGGGGGCCACGGTCCTCATCTCGAACTTCGGCCGCGCGCTCGGCATCACCAGGCGGATCGCCAGGCGGCTGCCCTCCGAGCCACCGGTGCTCGAGCTCGACGTGACCGACCCCGAGCACCTCGAGCGGTTGCCCGACCTCGTCCGCGAGCACGTCGACGGGCTCGACGGCGTCGTGCACTCGATCGCCTACGGCAACCCCCAGACGCTGCTCGGCGGCAAGTTCCTGACCGGCCCGTGGTCCGACGTGGCCCAGGCGGTCCAGGTGTCGGCGTACTCGCTGATGTCGCTGGCCACCGCCTGCAAGCCGCTCATGGGACCCGGCGGGTCCGTGGTCGGCATGACGTTCGACGCCACCGTCGCGTGGCCGGCGTACGACTGGATGGGTGTGGCCAAGGCGGCGCTCGAGTCCACCTCGCGCTACCTCGCCCGCGACCTCGGCCCCGACGGCATCCGCTGCAACCTCGTCTCCGCGGGCCCCCTGAAGACGCTCGCCGCCAAGGCGATCCCGGGGTTCGAGGAGCTCGACTCGATGTGGGCCGAGCGCTCACCACTGGGCTGGGACAACACCGACCAGGCGCCGACGGCCAGGGCCGTCTGCGCCCTGCTGTCGGACTTCTTCCCGGCCACCACCGGCGAGATCGTCCACGTCGACGGCGGCTTCCACGCCATGGGGGCCTGACCCTTCGGTACGGCCGTGGCCGGCCCACTCAGGACAGGCGGGTAGCGTGCGCGCGTGCCCTCCTCACTGGTCGAGCTCCGGGTCCTCGAAGGACCGAACCTGTACTTCCCGCGCGCGGCGATCAAGCTGACGCTGGACATCAGTGGGCTGTCCGCCGCGTCCGACGAGACGGCGCTGCGGTTCGCGAAGCGGATCGGGCTCAGGAACGCCCGGCCCGGCCACGCCGAGACGGGGTTCCGGCAGCGGTTCGCCGCGCGTGCGGTCGCGCGGCTGGTGCGGGCGGTCGCCTCGGAGTCCGGTACGGCGCGGCTCGCGGTCCGGGTGCGCTCGACCAGCGACCCGCACCAGGTGGTCGTCGCGTTCCCGTGGCGCCGACGCGAGCGGGCCCAGGTGATGGGTCGGGCCATCGGCGACGTGCTGGACGCCCTGCTCAGCGCCGACATCGAGACCGCGGTGAGCGAGGCCGCGGAGCGGGTCGCCGCCTCCGAGCCGGGCGCCGCGCCGCACACCATCACCCCGCGGATCCCCGTCGTCGCCGTCACCGGCACCAACGGCAAGACCACGACGTCCCGGATGATCGCCCACATCGCCCGCACCGACGGCAGGCTCGTCGGCTGGTCGAACACCGACGGCATCTACATCGACGGCGAGATGATCGAGTCCGGTGACTACTCCGGCCCGAGCGGCGCCGGGCGGATCCTCGAGCACGAGCAGGTCGAGTTCGCGGTCACCGAGACCGCGCGGGGCGGCATCCTGCTCAAGGGCATCGGACTCACCCGCAACGACGTCTCGGTCGTCACCAACGTCTCCGCCGACCACCTCGGGCTGCAGGGCATCGACACGGTCGACCAGCTCGCCGAGGTGAAGTCCGTCGTCCCGCAGATCACCCGCAAGGGCGGCTGGGCGGTCCTGAACGCCGACGACCCCCGGGTCTTCGCCATGCGGGGGGTGATCAGGGCCCAGCCCTGGGCCTTCTCCCGCGACCCAGACTCCCCGGCCATCCGCGAGATCCTCGGCTCGGGCGGTCGCGCCACGACCGTCATCGACGGCTGGGTGTCGGTCCTCGCCCCCGACTCCGACGCCGATCCGCTGGTCGAGCTCGTCGACGTCCCGATGACCCTCGCCGGCCTCTCCCACTTCAACGTCGAGAACACCCTCGCCGCCGCCTCGGCCGCGCTGGCGATCGGCATCCCGCGCGACGTGGTGATCGAGGGGCTGCGGACGTTCCGGCCGGACGCCGAGCACAACCCCGGGCGGATGAACCTCTTCAGCATCGGCGAGGTCACCGTCGTGATCGACCTGGCCCACAACGAGGCCGGGCTCGAGGCGCTCTTCGAGATCATGAACGGCGTACGTCGCCCGGGCGCCCGGCTGCTCATCGGGCTGGGCGTCGTCGGCGACCGGCAGGACGACCTGATCGAGAAGCTCGGCGAGATCGCCGCCCGGGACAGCGACGTGATCGCCATCGGGCACAAGGAGAAGTACCTCCGGGGCCGCACCTTCGAGGAGCTCGACGAGCTGATGCGCACCGGCGCCGGCCGCGTCGGGGTGACCAGCTTCGCGTCGTACCCTACCGAGGTGGCCGCCCTGTCCGCCCTGGTCGGCCAGGCACTGCCCGGCGACGTGGTCGGCCTGATGTGCCACGCCGAGCGCCAGGAGGTCTACGACTGGATCGCGCTCCAGGGCGGCACCCCGGACTCCAACGAGACCCTGGCGGCGAAGGTGCGGACGGCCGGGGGACCCTAGGCGGCCCCGTCAGGGAGCGTCGAATGCCACCCGAGACGCGCCGATCTCGATGTCCCCCTCGACCACGAACGCGGTGAGCCCGTCCCGGGACCGGGTCTCGTGCTGCTCGCCCGGCTCCCAGATGGCCGCCTCGCCCGGTCCGAGGTCGGCGGTCGAGCCGTCGGCTCCGCTGACCTGGGCGTCGCCGTCGATGACCACCAGTAGCTGGCGTCCGGCGGCCGGGTGCCGCCCGATGATGCCGCCGGGACGCAGGGAGACGACGACCAGGTGGGCGTCCGCCGTGAGGCCGAGGGCCCCGACGGTGAACCCGGCGCTGTGGTGCGCCTCGACGGTGTGGCGCGGCACCGATCCGAGACGTACGACGCGCACCCGGGTCAGGCCTCGGTGGCGGCCGGCGCGTAGTCGGGGTCGGCGGCGGGGGCATCCGTCCGGTCGCCGCTGCCGGCCTGGGCCTGGTTGGACCAGGTCTCGAGCTCGGTCATCACCTCGCCGTGCTTGTCGACGCACACGACGACGAGGTCGCCCTTGTTGGCGCGACTGAGGGCGTGCCGGACCGCCTCGATCTCGTCGAGCACCTCCTCGACCTGCTTGCAGCGAGCGCCCTCGGCCATCGCCGCGCGGACGCCCTCGAGCACCAGCCCGGCGGTCGCGCCGCGTTCGCGACCCCGCAGGGCGACGTCCTCGCGGACGACGACGACGTCGAAGTGCTGGGCCGCGATGGAGCCGAGCTCGCGCATATCCTCGTCACGCCGGTCGCCGGCGGTGGCGATGATGCCGATCCGGGAGGGGCGGGCCAGGTCGTGCGACGACGACATCGAGTCACCGACCCGGTCCACGAAGTCGCCGAGCGCCTTCATGCCGGGCGCGTTGTGGCAGTAGTCGACGATGACGTTGATGCCGTTCACCTCGACCTCGTTGAGGCGGCCGGGGGAGAGGTAGTAGTTGGTCGAGAAAGTCCGCAGGCCCTGCCGGATGTCGTGCAGGGGGGCGCCCGCGGCGAACGCGGCAGCGGCGGCGCCGAGGGTGTTCTGGACGTTCATCCGGGCCTTGCCGCCGAAGGTTGCCGGGAGCAGGTGGGTCCAGGCGAGCTGCATCTCGCGGCGGCCGTGCTTGACGACGATCATCTCGCCGCGATCGGAGGGGTTCAGGACGAGCGCCTTGCCGCCGCGGCGGCAATGGGCGTCGATCATCTCGCGGGTCTCGGAGCCGGGCTCCTCCATCGAGAACCACACGACCTGGCCCGAGCAGCGCCGGCGCATCTCGCGCACCAGCGGGTCGTCGGCGTTGAGCACCGCGTGCCCGTCCCGGGGAACTGCCTCGACGAGCACGGCCTTGACGTCGGCGAGCTGCTCGACCGTGTCGATCCCGCGCAGGCCGAGGTGGTCGGGCTGCACGTTGAGGACCACGGCGACGTCGTTGCGCTCGTAGCCGAGGCCCTCGCGCAGGATGCCGCCGCGGGCCACCTCGAAGACGGCGAAGTCGACGCGGGGGTTCTGCAGCACCATCCGCGCGGAGCGGGGCCCGGACGCGTCGGAGCGGATCAGCAGCCGCTCGTCGATGACGACGCCGTCGGTCGACGTCATGCCGACCTTGCGGCCCATGCCCTTGAAGATGTGCGAGATCATCCGCGACGTCGTGGTCTTGCCGTTGGTGCCGGTCACGGCCACGATCGGGATCCGGCTCGGCGTCCCGGGCGGGAACAGCATGTCCACGACCGGCTTGGAGATGAACTGCGGCTCACCGAGGGTCGGGTGAGTGTGCATCCGGAAGCCCGGCGCCGCGTTGACCTCGCAGATCGCACCGC
>JAOPYB010000497.1 GCA_025964835.1 Nocardioides sp.
CGATCTCGAGGCCCTTGTTGAGGAAGGCGTACTCGCGGAAGCGGTTGGAGATCGTCTCGAAGGAGTACGTCGTGGTCTCGAAGATCTCCTCCGAGGCCCAGTAGGTGACGGTGGTGCCGGTGCGCTCACCGGGCTCCATCGGGCGGACCTCCTCGAGCGGGCCGTCGGGGACACCGATCGAGAAGCTCTGGCGCCACTCGTGGCCGCGGTTGCGCACCTCGACGATCAGGTGGCTGGACAGCGCGTTGACGACCGAGACGCCGACGCCGTGCAGGCCGCCGGAGACCTTGTAACCGCCGCCACCGAACTTGCCGCCGGCGTGCAGCATCGTCAGCGCCATCGTGACCGCAGCCATCTCCTGGCCGGGGGCGGTGTCGGTGGGGATGCCGCGGCCGTTGTCCTCGACCCGGACGGCGCCGTCGGCCTGCAGGGTGACGATGATCCGGTCGCAGTAGCCGGCCAGCGCCTCGTCGACCGCGTTGTCGACGATCTCCCAGATCAGGTGGTGCAGGCCGCGCTCGCCGGTCGAGCCGATGTACATGCCGGGCCGCTTGCGCACGGCCTCGAGCCCCTCGAGGACCTGGATCGCGGAGGCGTCGTACGACGCGCCGGCGTCCGGGGCGGTGCCGCGGAGCGTGGGGGGCTGCGGGGTCACCGCGGCGGTGTCGACGGGGTTCTCGACCTGGCCCTCGACGTGGCCCTCGATGGGAGATTCCTCGGTCACACACACCTCTTCGTGACGGGCCTCCCGACGCGGGCGTCGATCGGCGCTGACATACCGGCTGACATACAGAGGGCCGCAACAGCGAGCGCCGGCGACCTGAGGTCCATGATAGCCGTCTGAGGGCCGCATGCCACGCCCCCACCCTCGGGCCGGGGGGATCTGTGGACAAAACATGGCCGTGAGCGGCTCGGAAAGGCCTGCGAGACGCCCGAGCAGGGGGTCGGACGGGTCCCTGTACGTCCGCGGGGCCTCCAGATCGCCTGCGGTTGGGTTCCGGGCCGCGCCCGGCACCCCCGTCGGTTTGCTGGGCCCGCACCCGGGTAGAAGGTCCCTAGCCAAGGACTGAAGGAGCCACCATGACCGAGGAGCGCGAGCGGATCGACGTCCTGCGCGAGGACCTCGATCTCGAGTCCCAACGCTACGAGCACGCCGCCCAGGCGCTCGTTCCCACCCAGGCGAGCGACGAGCACCGGACGGTCGAGCTCCGCCTCGACGCCGACGGCGGGCTCGAGTGGGTCCGCGTCCACGAGAGCTGGCGCACCCACTACGACGTCACCTCCCTGGCCGGGGCCGTGATGGAGGCGTACGGCGTGGCGGCGGGCGAGCGTGCCCGGGTCTGGTCCGAGGCGGCCATCGACGAGGATCGACCACCGACCCGGGCCCGGCCGGCCGCCCGGACGCTCGCGGTGACCGACGAGCTGTCCGAGGCGCTGCAGGCGCGCGGGAACTCCCTGGACCCCAGTGTCCTGACAGCGCTGGGCGAGCTGCTCGACGATCTCGAGCGCGGCTTCGACCAGGCGATGGCCGACGTCGAGGACCGGCTGACCTCGCCCACCGCGGGGCACAGCACGTCCGGTCACGTCACCGCCCGGGTGGTGGGTGACGGACAGCTCGTCGGGGTCGAAATGGACGAGCGCTGGCTCGGCTCGGCGCACAGCTTCAACATCGGCCGCGAGACCACCGAGGCGGTGGCCGATGCCCGCCGCAGGATCGCCGAACGGTCCGCCGCGGCCATGCGCGACAGCGGCCTGGCCAGGCTGCAGGCGATGGCCGCGGATCCCCAGGCCCTCATCCGTCAGCTCGGCCTCGGCCCCACCTGATCAGCACGCCCGACCGGCAGCACCACACCACCAGACGGAGGAAAGACCCATGAGCTTCGAAGTCGCGATGAAGGCCCTGCTCGCCGATGCGGACCGGTGGGGCGCGACCGCCGACGAGCTCACCACCGCGGCCGACGCCGCCGCCGCGCTGACCGTGCCGGCGCAGAGCTTCTCCTTCGCCGGCGGCGACGCCGCGGCGGCCTACGAGGAGCTGCGCTCGTTCGTGCAGCACTACCTGAGCGACGGCGCGACGAAGGCCACGGGTGCGTCCACGGCACTCACCCACGTGCACCAGGTCTACGCCAGCGCCGACGAGAACGCCCAGTCCGCCCTCCACTCGAAGTGGCAGGCGCTCTGAGCCTCGTCCGACCCCGCCCCCCAGCGCACGAAGAGAAGGAGACTCGGCATGACCATGGACGAGATCATCGCGAAGATCAGCGGCTTCCTCGACAAGGTCCAGGGCAAGCTCGAGGAGCTGACCGACAAGGTCAACGGCATCCTCAGCCACGTGCCCTTCTTCCTCCAGTGGGCGGTGGACAAGTTCATGGACCTGTGGAACAAGATGCTCGACAAGCTGGGCGAGTTCTGGGACTGGTTCACCGACAAGCTCTCCTACTGCGGGGACCCTTTCGGCCTGGGCGAGGCGGGCGATCGGTGGAACACCGACCTGGGCCTGCCGACCAAGTCCCTGGCCGACCAGATCGACGACGAGCACGAGCTGCTCGTCGACGACACCTGGACCGGGACCGCAGCCACCGCCTACAAGGAGCAGGTGCCCGACCAGGAGGCCGCACTGCGCACGGTCGGCCAGTCCTTCGCCACCGCGGTCGACTCCGCCATGGGTTCGCTCAAGTCGGGCCTGCTGCTCTTCTGGGGCGGGATCGTCATCGGCTTGATCACGCTGGTGGGTGCCATCATCGGTGCGACGGCAGCCGCGGGCACGATCATCGGGCTGCCGGCCGCGCCGGTGGCGGTGGTCATCGGGGTGGTCGGCTTCCTGCTGACCGCGGGCGCCGGTGTCGCCGCGCTCTACCTCCTGGCGGGCACCGCGGCGGACTCGCTCCGCAACGGACGGCAGTACGCCACTGACTGGCCCGACTTCGCGGTGAGCTGAGTCGTGTCCCCCTCGGCTCAGCCGACCGCCGACCCGCGCGTCAAGCAGGCCCGCGCCCGGGTGCTCATGTCCGTTGTCTGGCTCGCGGGAGCCGCCGCAGTCGCGGCCCTGCTGATCGCCGGGCATGACAGCACGCCCTCGGGGTCGGCCATGGCCGCCCTCGGGGGTGGTTTCGTCATAGGCGTGGTGATCGCTTTCGCCCTGATTGCGGTCAACGCCAGCCTCGCCCGCACTCCCGATCGTGTCGACGCCCGGGGCGCCGCCGACCTCCTCTGCTTCGCCACCGTGCTCGTCGGGGTGGCCACGGTCGTCGGTGTCCTGGCCTTCGGGGCCGACGCCGGCGCCGGCGTGGTCGGCGCGCTGGTGATCTTCGCGTTCGTGATGTTCGGCGCTCTGCTGGTCACCGGGCTGTGGACGCGAGCGTCGGCGCAGCGTCGCCCCGGGGTGCCTCAGCCGTAGGTGTCGCGGGGTCCGCGGCCGTCGCGGACCGACCGGGGCCCCTTCTTCCAGCTCGGCAGGTGCGGGCCGACGACCTCGATCAGGGCGACGGTCCCGTGCCCGAGCTCCTCGTTGAGACGGCGTACGACGGTGGGCGCCAGCAGCTTCAGCTGGGTGGCCCAGGCCGTGGAGTCGGTGCGGACGAGCAGCTTGCCGTCGGCGAACGACTCGGGGGTGCAGTGCTGGGCGACCTCGGCGCCGACGAGCTCGGGCCAGCGGCCGAAGACGCCGTGCACGCGGAGGTCGAGGTCCCAGCCGTGGTCGTCGACGAGCCGGCCGACGGTCGCGTCGAGCAGCTGCGGGTCGCGCTCGTCGGGGTGCGAGCCGGAGACCCGGCCGCGGGTCGTGCGGGTGTCGCGCGTGCGCTGCTTGCGCCGGGCCATCGGCGTGGACCGGGCGGTGGCCCGGGTCAGCGCCCGGGCGAGGTCGAGACCGTCGTCGAGGTGCGGTGGCTCGGGCGGGACCGGCAGGGCCGGCGGGTCGGGCGGGACCGCCTCAGGCCCGGTGGCCTCGGCCGTCTGGTCCTCGTCCTCATCCTTCACGGACGACCTCGCCGTTGCCGACCAGGAAGCGCGCGCCCGCCAGGGCGAGCGGGACGTCGGCCGCGACCGCGGCCGTGACGAGCACCTGCTCGGCGCCCGCGACCAGGTCGGCCAGCTGCGCGCGGCGCTCGGTGTCGAGCTCCGCGAACACGTCGTCGAGGATCAGGATCGGGTCGTCGCCGTCGGCGCGGAGCAGGTCGTACGACGCCAGCCGCAGCGACAGCGCGAACGACCACGACTCCCCGTGCGAGGCGTAGCCCTTGACCGGCAGCCGGAGGCCTCCGCCCTCGACCGGGTCCGCCTCGCCCGAGCCGTGGCCGAGCGAGAGCAGCAGCTCGTCGCGGTGCGGCCCGACCAGCGAGATGCCCCGGTCCAGCTCGTCGCCGCGGCGCCGCTCGACCTCGGCGAGCAGCGCCTGCGTGAGGCTCGCGTGGTCCACGCGGGACGGCAGCTCGAAGGACGGCTTGTAGGCGATGTCGGCATCGTCGCGTGAGGCACCGCGGGCGACGGTCTCGTAGGCCTTGCCGACGTAGGGGCGCAGCTGGTCGACCAGGCCGAGGCGCTCGAGCAGGAGCTCCGCACCCGTGCGGGCGAGGTTCTCGTCCCAGACGCCGAGGGTCTCGAACGCCGACTCCTGGGCGCGGCCGCCGCGCCGGGCGGCACCCATGGTCTT
Organism: Nocardioides sp.; assembly: GCA_025964835.1. GTDB lineage: Bacteria > Actinomycetota > Actinomycetes > Propionibacteriales > Nocardioidaceae > Nocardioides. The sequence continues at coordinate 4,652 of JAOPYB010000497.1, forward strand.
CAGCAGCGAGTTGCGCTGCCGCAGCACCCGGTCGTAGTCGGCGCGGACGCCGGCCAGGCGCGGGGTGCGCAGCACCAGGAGGTCGTCGAGGAAGTGCCGGCGGTCGGACGGGTCGCCCTTGACCAGCGTGAGGTCCTCCGGTGAGAACACGACCGTGCGGACGAGGCCGACGAGGTCACGCGCCCGTGGGAGCGGCGACTTGTTGACCCGGGCCCGGTTGGCCCGGCCGGGGTTGAGCTCGATCTCGAGGATCGCCGTACGCCCGTCGCGGACGACCGCGGCCCGCACGACCGCCTGCTCGGCGCCCGCCCGCACCAACGGTGCGTCGGTCGCGACGCGGTGCGAGGAGAGCCGCGAAAGGTAGTCGATCGCCTCCACCAGGTTGGTCTTGCCCTGCCCGTTGCGTCCGATGAACGCGGTGACGCCCGGCTCGAGCGGTACGTCGGCGGTGGCGTACGAGCGGAAGTCGTGCAGGCTGAGGTGGGAGACGTACAAGCGGTGGCTAGCCCTTCGGTGACTCGGTGGTCGGGCTGCCGCCGTCGGGGTTGGCGTCGCCGCCGACCGGGGGCTCGGTGCGGACCGCGTGGCCGCCGAACTGGTTGCGCATCGCGGCGATCGCCTTCATCGCGGGGCTCTCGTCCTGGCGGGAGACGAAGCGGGCGAAGAGCGAGGCCGTGATGACGTTCATCGGGACCGCGTTGTCGATGGCCGCCTCGACGGTCCAGCGTCCCTCGCCGGAGTCCTCGGCATAGCCGGAGATCTTGTCGAGGTGGGTGTCGTCCTGGAGGGCCGCGACCAGCAGGTCGAGCAGCCACGAGCGGATCACGGTGCCCTGACGCCAGGAGTCGAAGACGTCGACGACGTTCTCGACGAGGTCGACCTTCTCGAGCAGCTCGAAGCCCTCGGCGTAGCTCTGCATGATGGCGTACTCGATGCCGTTGTGGACCATCTTGGCGAAGTGGCCGGCGCCCGGCTTGCGGCCCACGTGCACGAAGCCGGAGTCGCCCTCGGGACGCAGCGTGTCGAACGCGGGCTGGACCTTGGCGACGTCCTCGTCGGAGCCGCCGCACATCAGCGCGTAGCCGTTCTTGAGTCCCCAGACCCCGCCCGAGACGCCGCAGTCGACGAACCCGACGCCCTTCTCGGCGAGCAGGGCGGCGTTGGTCGCGTCGTCGGTGTACTTGGAGTTGCCGCCGTCGACGACCAGGTCGCCCTCGCCGAGGAGCTCACCCAGGGCCCGCACGGTCTCCCGGGTCGGGTCGCCCGAGGGCACCATCACCCAGACGACCCTCGGGGACGGCAGCTTGGAGACCATCTCCTCGAGGCTCTCGACGTCGGAGACGTCGGGGTTGCGGTCGAAGCCGACGACGGTGTGCCCGCCCTCGCGCAGCCGGGTCCGCATGTTGCCGCCCATCTTCCCGAGGCCGACGAGTCCGATGTCCATGCGTGGTTCCTCTGCTTCTCGGGTGCGGTGGTCTTCAGCCTACGGCCGGGCGTCGTTGTCTCGATACGCTCCCCGCGTCCTCCTTCGTCGGCCGCGTCGCTACTCGATCTGGCACCGGGCTTCCGGCCCTCGCAAGCTCGGACCGGACGGTGCTCAGGACAGCAGTCGGCGCGGCATCAGCAGGTAGCGGAAGGGCGAGTCCTCGTCGCCCGCGCCCACCGACCCGCTGATGACGACCGGCTTGGAGGCCTGGGTGAAGGCGAGCTCGACGACCGCCTGGTCGATCGCGGTCAGCCCGTCGAGGAGGAACTGGGGGTTGAACCCCGTGGTGATGTCCTCGCCGTCGATGGTCGCCTCGATCGACTCGGAGGCCTGCGCCTCGTCGCCGGAGCCGGCATCGAGGGTGAGCACCCCGTCGCTGAAGGCCAGCTGGACCGCGGTGTTGCGCTCGGCCACCAGGGCGACCCGCTTGACCGACTCGATCAGCGCGGCCCGGTCGACCTTGGCGATCGTCTGGTGCTCCTGGGGGAACAGGCTGCGAACCTTGGGGAACTCGCCGTCGAGCAGGCGGGTGGTGGTCCGGCGCACACCGCCGGGAGCCGCGCCCTCGAAGCCGATGATGCCCTCGCCCGAGCCGGTCGCGGCCAGCGCGATGGTGACCTCGCTGCCGGCGGTGAGCGACTTGGCGGTGTCGCCGAGCACCTTGGCCGGCACCAGGGCGGCCATGGACTCGTCGGGCGTGCGCGGGCTCCAGCCGAGCTCACGGTGCGAGAGGCGGAAGCGGTCGGTGGCGAGCAGCGAGATCGTCGACCCCTCGATCTCGATGCGGACGCCCGTCAGGACCGGGAGCATGTCGTCGCGGCCGGCTGCGGTGACCGCCTGCGAGACGGCGTGGGCGAACTGGTCGCTCTGCACGGTGCCGGTCGCGGCCGGCATGTCGGGCAGCGTCGGGTAGTCGTCGACCGGCATGGTCTGGAGACTGAACCGCGCGGATCCGCAGGTCAGCGAGACCCGGGAACCGTCGAGGACCATCTCGACCGGCTTGGCCGGCAGGCTTCGGCAGATGTCGGCCAGCAGGCGGCCGCTGACCAGGGCGCGGCCCTCGTCGGCGACGTCAGCCTTCAGGGTGGCGCGGGCGGACGTCTCGTAGTCGAACGTCGAGAGCACGAGGCCCTCGTCGCTTGCGTCGATCAGGAGCCCGGCCAGGACCGGGACGCTCGGACGGACCGGGAGGCTGCGGGCAGCCCAGGCGACGGCATCTGCGAGCACGTCGCGGTCGACGCGGAACTTCACTGTGGATGGTCCTCCGGTGTCGGTGGGTCTGTCGTCCTGCGGTGGGTCGGGCGAGCGGTGGGTCGGGCCGGCGTGTCTGGGGCCCTGCGTTCGTGAATCCTGCCATGCGGGGAGCGGCGGCGGGAGGTTCGGTGCCGTTTGGCTTTCCGAGTGAACGACAGGTTGTGGGCGTTGTCCCCAGGTCGGGGCCCGGATGAACGTTTTCTGAGGATCGATCTGGATGTAGGTGAGTGGGAGTCGTAGCAACGGTGGAATCTGTGGAGGAAACACATCGGTGCAGGTCAGCCCCCGAACTAGCCGTGCACAGGGGCTGTGCACAAAGGGTCCGACCAACCGTGGGGGGCTGTGCACTCGGCCGGTCCTTGTGCTTCGGCCGACCGGTTGTCCACAGGCTGTCGACGCTCGTGTGCTCCGGGCCCACACCTCGTCCACAGGCGCGGGCCCCGACCGGATCAGGACTGACGCGCCTGCATCTTGACCCGGTTGGTGAGCTCGCTGACCTGGTTGAAGACCGCCCGCCGCTCGGCGAGCAGCTGGTTGATCTTGCGGTCGGCGTACATCACGGTCGTGTGGTCGCGGTTGCCGAACTGGGCGCCGATCTTGGGCAGCGAGAGGTCGGTGAGCTCCCGGCACAGGTACATCGCGATCTGACGGGCCATCACCAGGTGCCGGCCGCGGCTGGGGCCGGTGAGCTCCTCGATGGAGAGCCCGAAGTACGCCGCGGTCTGGGCGATGATCAGCGCCGCGGTGATCTCGGGCTCGCCGCCCTCGGGGATCAGGTCCTTGAGCACGATCTCGGCCAGGGTCATGTCGACCTCCTGGCGGTTCAGGTTCGCGAACGCCGTGACCCGGATCAGCGCACCCTCGAGCTCGCGGATGTTGGTCTGGATCTTGGA